>JBDTFL010000821.1:0-6431 GCA_039937955.1 Polyangiaceae bacterium
TGAAATCGACGAGGATCGATTTCGCATTCGTCAGCACGCGTTTTTTCGCGAGCTCGACCTCTTCCCGAGTGCGCATCGGGGACGAAGGCTTGCACGTCGGGTGCCGTTGAGACGCGCGCTTGGTCGAGGGGCCGGGCCGCTTCATCGGTCGAGTCTTACCCAACAACCCATCCGCTGCGAACCCTCAAAAGGTCGTGACGCTTTTGTCATCCGATGCACTTCGCCACGGCGCCTGACAGCAGGTTGTCAGGTTTGCGTGATGTCATTTTGCGAGCGTCGTCGTCGACTCGGTCCACGAGCGAATCGCGTTGCGGTCCGCGTCCGACAAAGGGTGACCTTGCGGCGGCATCGTTTGATGCACGACGACGCGATCGTGAATGTTCGTGCGCTCCGAATTCCACGCCGCATTGTTCGAAAGATCAGTCCCTGAAACACCGCCGGGCAAATGGCATGTCGCGCAAGATCGCGCAAAAATAGGCTCAATCGCGGTGTCCCACGTGATGGTGGTAGGGCCAGCACCGGCTGTTTGCGGAGAGTCCACGCGCGCAAATCGCGCGAGGCCAGTGCTCTCCATCACCCAAACGTCGCCGCTCGGTGAAGATGCGAGCCGCGCGTCGCTGGCGATGAGTCGCTTGTTCGTCTCGGCGACTTTTTGATTCTCGATCGCGCCGAGCTCGTCGCCGTCGGCGAACCAAACCCGGGTGCCCGACGCCACGAGGCCGTGAATGGTGGCGTCGTCAGCTTCATAAAGAAGTGTGAGCGCGCCATTTTTTGCGGTGTAAATCGCGCGTGGAGTGGCCGCGTACATGGTGCCGTTCGAGGTCACTGCCGCAAAGCCGGCGTTGGGAAGCGCGTATCTTTCGACGGTGCGCTTCATCGTGTCGATCACGTCGACTTCGTCGTGCGCGACGCCGACCGCGAACGCGCCGCCGGCTCCGAAATCGGAAAACGACGAACCCGCAAAGCGCGTGACCTGTGCGCCGTCGGCGATCGCGATCTCGTTGTCGAGCGAAAATCCGACGAGCGTTTTTCCGCCGGAGTACCCAACGAGCGCGGCGGAGCGCACCTTCGATTTTCCGAATCCATAACGATCGGAAACGGGCTCGAGGGTCTGAAGATTGCGCACGTAGTAGAGCCCGCCATTTTTGTCGACCGCTACGATCCACTGCGACGCACCGTCGATCGACGGGATGGTCGAAGCAGTTACCCATGCGTGCGCGTTGTCATCGCGTGCGACGAGCGCGCCGGAACGAAAAATATTTGCACCATTGTCCGAAAAAACAGCCAAAACGTCGTGGTCGTCGGCGACCGCAGTCACCTTGCCAACCGGCGCGTTCGTCGGATTCCAAGCGACCTGTTTCACGTTGAGCGCGAATTGCGACGCCGCACCCGCGGCACGCGAGTGAGGTCCTGCACCGCCGCATGCCAGAGCGAGAACCGTGACTGAAACGATTGCAGCGTGCGAAAAACGGATCACGATTTCAGAAGCTCCGTGACGTTCTCGCCGTCGCGCATGTACTTGCGCGGATCGACCCCGAAGGCGCTGACGAACGTGGCGAGTAAATCGGGAGGTGCGATCGCGCGCTCACCATCCGTGAATTTGCGAACGGGCGCTGGCAAGAGTTGGTCGACGTCGGTTTTGCCGTAGACGAAATTGGTTTTGAATTTGGGCGACACTACCAGCGCCGAGTTGTTCGGATAATGATCGCGTCCCATACCGAGATTGATTTGCGGCGTGCGGCAGAAATCCGAAACGACCAAGATGTGCGTGTGGTCGGAGAGCTTTGAGCCTTGTTTTGTAGGGTGGGAAACACCGTCGAGTGATTTGATGGTCGCGGCAACGAGCTCAAACAGCTCTTGCTGCGTCTGCGCTTGGAAACGGTAGTTGTTCGCGTGCGTGTCGAATCCGCCGACTGCGAAGCTCACGCAACGAACCAAATTTCGTTTCATCGCTTCCACCGCGAATGCCGCATTCACAGCGGGGCCTCCAGCGAAGCGACTTTTGTAGTTGAACTCGGGATGCGCTTTTTGCAAACCTTGCGTGCTGAACACCTCCTGCAAATTGTTGGTCAGCATTTTTCGCAGGGCGTCGTATTGCAGCGCCATACCCTCCAGCACGTCGGGGAACGTCGAGCGCTTCGCGAGGTCGCGTGCCTCTTCGCTGAGCATCGCCGTGACGCGGTCGCGTTCGGGTGACGCGTCGTATTGCACGGCGCGGCTCACGGTGCGCGCGATCGCGCCGACGTCGTCGATGGCGAGCGGAACCACGCGCCGATCCAAATTGTCGCCGACGTACGCGGATGGAAAACGTATCGAAACAGTGGGCAAAAGCTGCTCTCTTCCGAATTCGTTCGAGAGCACGGTGTCGATGCTCGACGCCGCAACACGACCACCTTGCGGATGCCGACCCGTTGCTGAAAAGACCTGACCATCCGGATGCGCGACGGTGTTCATCGCCAAGCCGTTCACGACGGTGATGCGATCCGGCATGTCGGCGAGCTCACCGATGCCCGGACCAAAAACCAAATTCGAATTTTTCGGGCGCACGAGCTGAAAGCTTTTTTCGCCTTCAGCGAGCGGCGCATCGACCCATTTCTTGAGCTGCGACGTGTCGGTGTTCGCGGTCGACGCCGGATGCACGATGCCCTTCATTTCATTTCGTGGATCGGCCCACAACGTGACGTCCCAACCGCCGAGCGCGATGATGAAAATGAAGAACTCGCTCTGCTGCGCGGTGGCGACGTCCGCCATCGCCCAACGCGGCAATCCCGTCATCGCCGTGACGAGACCACCCGAAAGCATCTTCAAAAATGTGCGTCGCGTCGGCATTTTTTGGCCTCAATAAAGGTGAAACTCGGGGTGGCGGACGAAGGCGTAACAAACCGTCGCCCAGCCTTCTTCTTCGGGAGAAAAGCGGGATTTCGGATCGTCCTTCGCGTGGTCGGCCACCGTCTCCGAATACAATTTGAAGAAGCGCGCCTCGCGATCGGGCGGTGCGAGCTGCGCGGGGTAACCGAGAAACGTTCGGTGCATTAGATCGAACTTGGGCGTGAATGCTTTTTGATCGAGCGACGCCGGCGCTCGCGGAATGTCGAACGCGAAGACCAAGCGCTGGTTCATCGGCACCGGCTTCTTGGATTTCAAATCGTGCTCGAGCGTGCGATCGCAAAGCGCAACACCGAGTCGCTCGAACGCAGCAACCATGAGCGCGTTGGTCTGCGTCTGGCGCGGAACGTCCAGTCGGTAATCCGGAAAGCCAAGCGCGGAAACGTAATCGTCCCACGTGTCGAAGAGCGCCGCCCCGTCACCACCGCGCGCCCGTTTCTGCGCTTCGACCGGAACCAGCCCACCGAACAAAGTGAGATACGTGCGCATGTACGCTTCGGGCGGGACCATGCGCAGATCTTCTTTCGGCGCGGTGTCTGCGGCGGTCGTCGCGGTTACACGAAGTGCTTCGGGGGAAGAGGCCGGAACTATTTCGGGTGAGTGCGCCGCGCAAGCCGCGATCGAAAATACGCTGCAAATTAGGAGGTATTTCGTGTTTGCCGCCGTGCTCATTGGCCACCTCGCCAGCTGGTCGAGCTCAAGTTGTTCGCTTTGCGGTACGAGCTGGATTTGACGATGTTCTTCACGAGCTCGCGCATGCGATATCCGGATTTCACGAAATCCGAAGTGAGCGACGCGAGCAGCGCCTCGTCGTCTGGTGTCGTTGGTCTTCCCAAAAATGACGAGGTGACGCGCTCGACTGCGCAGCTCGCGAACTCCGGCATCTTCGTGATGTCTTGTGCGGCGCCCGCCGGTGCAGCGTCGGCGTGCTCGGGAGATCCGTAAGCGCTCCGCAACATCGCACCCGTGTTGTCGGCGAACGCAACGTCGTAGAGCGGATTGCACGTTCCGTTCAAATGTCCGTTCTTGTCTTTCTTGCACGTCGCGTTGCGTGCCGGAAATTCTGCAGCGGGCAAGAACACGAAGCTGTTCGGCTCCACGCGCGCGAAGTACGCGGCGAGCGGCTCCAGTGTCGCGTGACAATTCTGGCAGCCCGGACGCTGCATCAGGTTCGGATTGTCCGACGGCGTGAGCTGCGTTTTCTCGGCGTTGAAATTCTTGCAGAGGAACGCGTTGTAGAGCGCCGCACCACGCGCACGAGCCGACGCATATTTTTCGAGGAACATCGGCGTCGTCAAAATGCCGGCTGCACGCGCACCGCGATCGGGAACGACCTTCCACGTGCCGACATCTTGCGGCTCCAAATCCGGCACGTTTTTCGGCTCGAAAAGCGGCTCGCGCTCCTCGAGCATTCCGAAACCGACCTCCGGGCCACAACAATTTCCGCGTTGGATATTTTTATAAAATTGCGTGAGCGGCCCGTTGATCACCGTTTCGCGGCCGGTGAGAATTTCTCGGAAGTCACGATCTTGATCGAACAAATAATTGATGAAGTGCACTGCCTCGCGTGACCACCAATACGGATACCAACGCAGCGCCGACTGCCGAACGTCGTCGAGCGGCATGCCCGGACCGAGCGGCATGTGATTCGGATAATAAAATGCCGGCGTCTCTCCGTTGCCGCTGTTCGGTGCGCAACGTTCCAAGCCGATTCCGCATCCGCATGTGGGCGCGTAGTCGAGTCCCATTTTTCCGTCACACGGCACCGCCTCGTTTTTGTGGGCGATCGCGTATGGCTTGTCGAGTGGCGCCGGTTTCACGCGACCGCCCGCATATTTCGGTTTCACGTTTGGGTCGGGAGTCGCCGCCACGTTTTTCACGCGACCGCTCGTGTAGATGTGCCCAACCGCTTCGGTACCCGCCTCTTCACGACACACACGGACTTCTGTCGTCGGAGTTTTTCCGTCGGCCTCGTTGAGCAAAGCCTCGACCGGTCGATAATCCGGATCGGGATTCGCCCAACCTTTTCCGTAGAGCTGCGTCGGGCTCTTCTCTTTGTAGTCGCGATAGAGCCACCACGGCTTCACCACGACCGTGTACTGGTCGAGAATTTTTTTCGTGACGTTTATGGCGGCTCCGATCGGCGCGGCCATCGGACGAATCACTTGTCCCGTTTCTTCTGGCGACAGACAAAACTCGCCGTCCGTCGCCTCGCGGGTTCGACGCTGACCGCTGCGATAAAAAACATGAATCGGCTTTCCGTCAGGCCCATTCACGTCCGTGCGATACAGCTGCGCAGGCGCTGCCGAAAAATTCAGGTTGGGCTCGAGACGCAGCAAATCCATATAAATCCGCGTCATTCGCTCGACGTAAGCGGGGCCGGTCAAATGCTGATCGATCCAGCCGTCGACGTTGAAGGCGGGTTGCTCGAACGAAGTGACCTCTTCGCGCGTCGGTGCACGACCCGCGAGATCGATCGCAAGCACGCGAAAATGTTTGTAGTCGTCGAGCGTTTTGGTCGGTGATGTTTGGGCACTTCCGGCATCGGCTGCGATCGAGATCGCGCCGAGTGAAAGTAGCGCCAGGGCAAAGCGTCGAAGAGGAGACATCGCGTAGAACTTTAGACGGTCGGCGCGCACGACGTAATCCATGATTGTTCGGAATTGTGCGGGGCACGTGACCCCGCGCTAGGCTGCGCGAATGCGAAGACGATCGCGATCACGCGCGAGTTGGTTTTGGGCGCTCGTCATTCTCGCAGCCGCGTGTGCAGGAAAAAATCAGCTGCGAACGTCGACGGCTCACGGCGATCACGATCGACGGCCGACATCGACTCTTCCGACGCCGACACCAACTGCGACGTCGACCGCGACTCTGCCACCCGACAATTCAGCGGCCGCAACTGCGACGACGTTTTATTTCGCGACGCCGTCGCCGGAAGGTTTGAAGCCGGTTGCCGACGCGATCGCGAGCGCGCACTCGTCGATCAAGATGATCATGTTTCATCTCTCCGAAAAATCGATCATCTCGGCGCTCATCGAAGCGCGGTCGCGCGGCGTCGACGTTCGGTTGATTTTGGACGCGAAGAATCTCGAATCGAAGACGTCGCAAAAGATCGTAAACGAGCTGAAAAATGCGGGAATCGTCGTCACGCCGAGCTCGCCGGAGTTCAGCATCACGCACGCCAAGGCGATGGTCATCGACGACAAGCGCGCTCTGATCATGTCGCTCAACCTCACGACGATTTTCGAGAAGACGCGCGACTATGCGGTCACCACCGAAGACCCGTGTGTCGTTCGCGAATTTTTGAGCGTGTTCGCCGCAGACGTGAGCAACTCCGCCGCGCGTACGAAGATGACGCCGCCGCTCTCCTGTCCATCGCTGATTTGGAGCCCGGTTAATTCCGAATCGCGTTTGGTGGCGATGATCGACTCGGCGAAGACGTCGATCGTGGCGAGCTCCGAAAATCTCGGCGACAAAGCGATTGACGATGCGTTCGTGAAAGCTGCGGCTCGCGGAGTGAAGACGCGCGTGCTCGCACCTCTTTG
>JBDTFL010000822.1:0-3731 GCA_039937955.1 Polyangiaceae bacterium
GAAAAGATCCTCTGGCTCGTGTGGTCGTCGCGATCGTCTCGCTCTCTACCTTCATGTGCTCGGCGAATCTCGTTGCGCACGCGTGGCAGCTCGCACGTATCAGCTTTGCTTACGTCATCGACATGACGCCGCTGTATGTACCTCAGTACGGTCGACCCGCCGACAAGGTCGGTTACTTTTTGGGACCCTACGTGATTCGTGCGGTCCTCCAGAGCACGCCCATCTTGGTGCTCGTTCCATTCGTCGAGCTTCCCACGCTCCGATCGCGAAAGCTGACGGTGCTACTCGCTCTGCCTGCAGCGATGCTTTTCGGAATTTGCGCGCTTCGCGCCAACGAGCCCGCCGCGTACGCGCTCGGTTTTCCATGCGTGTACCTTCGTTACACGATTCCGGCACTTG
Source organism: Polyangiaceae bacterium (assembly GCA_039937955.1). Lineage (GTDB taxonomy): Bacteria > Myxococcota_A > Polyangia > Polyangiales > Polyangiaceae > JAICXU01. The sequence continues at coordinate 400 of JBDTFL010000822.1, forward strand.
CTCCATTACTCGTGCTCGCACTGGCATCCGCAAAAGAGCTGCGTTGGACGCGCAACCATTTCATCTTCATCGCGATCGCAAGCGCAGCCATTTTTGCGTTGCTTTGTAGTGGTAACGACCTCCCGCTGTGGCGACGCATGCTGCTGCTCTACGGCACGCTGGCGGCGGCCCTTGCAACGGCGGTCACCGCTTGGAGAGCGCGCGCAGCGAGGTCGGATCTGTTGCTCACCCGCGCAACGCACGCCGCGGCGGTCGCGATCGCGATCGGAATCGGAACGACGATTGGCGCGACGATTCCTTCGCTGAGCGCGATGCGAAACGCGAATGACGCGCGCACCGACGACATCGCGCGACACGTACCGCAACGTTTCGCATTGGTCGGCTTCGCGCCCGAGCTCGATCCTCCCCTCGCGTTGCGGGCCAACCACGACGTCGAGTACATGGATCTGTACGAAACGAGGCAGGAGAAAGGCTGGACCAATTTCCGCGCGATGATCGACGTGTGGACCAACGAAGGTCGTCCGATATTTGCGCTATGGCCCAGCGACAAAGAAATTCGTTCGCCGTGGCCGAACATTTCATTCGAAGAGATCGATCACGAGCAGAGGCTTTTCCGCGTGCGAAAGCTCTACGAAGTCGCGCCGTCAGATTGACGACAGCCTGCGGCGGATCGCGCGCGCATCTTGATGCGAAAAAGTAAAAGAGCGCAGTAGCCCCACGTGAGCAACCCGACAGCGCTGGTGCCCGGTGAATAAAAATTGTCGAAAAAAGAGACGTATGGCGCGCGCCCCGGAACCAAGAACGAGATGTATACGAGCGAAACGAAGACCCCGGAGAGCGTGGCGTAAGCGAAGCCGATTCCGACGTCGTACGCGAACAGCACGGGGGCAACCGCGATGACGTACTGAACTCCGAAGCCCGGGGTGAAGACGAGAAATGCGAGCAACGCCAAAGCGGCGCCGGCATACGGTGACGCGTGTCGATTCCGGGCAGCGACGAAACCGACCGCCACAGACACGAGCAGTATGAGGTCTTTGCCGTAGTTGATCGCGAACATGCGCGCGTACGTGAACGGTCCCGCATGGGACGGCAAATCAGTCGCGAGCATTTCGAACAAATACGGAAGCCCCCAATGCTCGAGGCGCGGTGCGTAACCGAACGTGGAGCGCATGACGTCGCCGAAGTGCATGACGAACGGCAAGAACGGCACGAGCACCATCGCCGCACCAGCTGCCCATCGCGCTTTCGATTTCAACGACGGCGCGCGAAAGAAGAGAAGCGGCGCGAGGAAAACGGGAATCAGCTTCACACTCAATGCAGCAGCGAGCGCGAGCCCCGCACTGCCATGTCGATTTCGCGCGCTCCGTTCACAAGCGAGAAGAGCGAGCGACGCACTCACCGCGTCGGTGTTGCAGTGATACGCAGCCACGGCGATCGGGCCGAGCGCGAGCGCATATGCAGCAAACGCGATCGCGCCCGCACGCTCATTTTTTCGGTGTTTCCAGATATTTTTCAAAACGAGCGCCGCGAGAATTTCTGCGAGCAGACACGGGATTTTGAAGAGCACGGCGAACAGATGTGTGTCGGTGCCAGCGAGCGACGAGCAGAGCATCGCGTAAAGACCGGGCAACGGCGGATGGTTGTAGAGCTGGTACGGGGTCCCGTTCCCGGTGTTTGCGTAGGCCCACAGAAAGCCGTGGTCGTGGAGGATCTGCGCGTGGGCTTGCCACACATAGAAATCATTCGAGCCGTTCGATTGCGTCATGACGACGAGCCGAAACACGAGACCGATCCATCCGATGACGAGGATGACTCTCGTCACGAGCTTGTGGCGGTCAGTCATGGTGCGCTCACGTTCACGGCCGTCGAACTGTAGAACATTCTCGCGATCTCGGGCTTTACCTCGTTCGCACGCGCGACTAACACGAGTCTAGAACATGGCCTCCGACTCGCGCCGCGATCCGCACCGACGGTGGACGTTCTTCGTCTTCTTCGCGTCAATCGTGTCGTTGGTGCTCGTTCACGGTCCGCTGATTGGTTACAAAACGTACGCGAACGTCGACGAGGCTTATGCCGCCGCGCTCGCCGAGCGATTGACTGAGGGTTACAAGCTCTATCAGGGCGCGGTCAGTCAGCGTGGCCCGCTGATGTATTACATTTTCGAGCTCATCGATCGCATCGACGGTTGGGACAACATCGTCGCGCTCCGCTTATGGGCGCTCGCATTGGCAATTGCTCACCTCGGAATGGTGTATTGGGCAGGTCGTAAGCTTTTGTCGCGCTCGGCGGCAACCATTGCCGTCGGTCTAAGTGGTTACGCCTTGTCGTTTGGGTTCCCCCCAGAAGATGGCGTCGCGATCAACGGCGAGCCGCTGCAGCTCCCCGCGCTGATGGTCGCGGTGGTGCTCGGCTTCACTGCGGTACGTTGCAAGCCAGGATCGAAGGAGCGTGCGCGTGCGCTGATCATCGCAGGAATCAGCCTCGGAATTGCGATCGCCATCAAGCAGTCCGTCGCGCTGCATGTCTTGCCGCTGGTCCTCTATCTGCTGGTGGACGCGCACCGACGCCACCAGCCCAATCGACGATTTTGGATCGATTCCGCGATCCTCTTTTCAGCGACATTGGTCGTACCGCTGCTGTTCGTTTTGAATTCGGCTTATGAAGGTACCCTTAAGGATCTGTTTTATTACTGTGTCACCTACAACACCCAGGTCCATCTTAGGCCCTCACCCAGACACTTTACCTGGCTACCGACATTTTACTTTCGCCTCAACGTTCAAACGCTTTTCTTCATCGTAGTCGCTTTGCTCTTCGGCCTTGGCCTTGCCTATTTACGACGCCGCGTCCGTTCCGCGCGCAAGCAAGCCACGCGTACGGATGCGTTCTTTGCACTGATCCGCGGCTTCGGTCCGCGTGAATACTTGGCGTGTCATCTCGCGCTCGCGCTCCTCAGCGCGACGGCGATGTATCGTTTCTTCCCGCATTACTATTTGCAGGCGGCGCCGTTCATGTCGCTATGCGTAGCGGGGATCGTTTCGCGCTTAGCGAACCGGCGCGGTGATCGCGGCTGGAGCGTACGAGCGGTCACCGTGGTGTTCATGTGCTTCGTCCTGTTCGTCAGTGCGCTCGCCTGCGATTTCGGAGAACGCATCGACGGCCGCGTCTCGCACGATTGCACCGTCACCGATGTCGCCAAGCTCATCACCGCAACCACCAAGCCCGACGACAAAATTTTCGTATGGGGTTTTTCCCCTTGGATTTACGGCTATTCGCATCGTCGTGCGGCCGGCCGCTATGTCTTCGAAACGTACGTCACCGGTTTCGTTCCTTGG
>JBDTFL010000823.1:0-4633 GCA_039937955.1 Polyangiaceae bacterium
AGACCATTCATCCAAGGCCGGTTTCAGTACTGAAAATCCGTGCCTCGCAAAGCCATCAACAGAGCAAGCGTCTTCGAGCCCCAGCAAAACAAGCCGACCGGAAAGCTCGAGCCGATTGTGCGCCCGCACCGAGAACCAGAGGGGATGCACTAAAGTGCATGAGCAGCGGAAGCGCAGGAAGAGCGTGCAGGTGGCCGCGATCTCCGGCCGTCCTCGCTTAGCTCAGCGCCGCCGCTTAATGTTGTTGGACGAATTTGACGGGGATGTTGATGGTGGAGCCTGATCCGCCCGGACCTGTAAATTGCGCGTTTTTGACGACGCGCTGGATGCAGGTGACGACGTCTGGTGAGAGACCACTATTCGCGGAAGAATCTGCGGCGGTGACCTCACCGTTCGGCGCAACCTTGGTCACGATGGTGACCGAGCCTGCCATTCCGGGATCAACTGCGAGACCTTTGTTGTAGCAACTGCGGAAGCGCGCGCGGAGCCCTGCCACGACGCGCTCGGCGTCGGAGACCGGAACCGATGCGGTTGTGGCGCCGATTTGTGCGTCGCCCGTAGGGCCCTTGACGGCTGCCTCTTTTCCAGCACCGCCACCACCTGCGCCACCCGTCACGCCGATTCCGGCGAGACCACCACCCGCTGAGCCCGGCCGAACGGTACCGCCGCCCGCCGTTCCCAAACGCAAATCACCTGACGCATTCGATACGCCTGCGCCTGATGCAGCAGCATTGCTCAAGTCTGCCGGCGGAATGTCGCTGCGATTGAGCGCCCCTTGAACCGCGGTATTTCCGCCGAATGCCGCCAGCATTTGCATTTGCATTTGCTCGGCTTGTTGCGCGAGAGCAGCGGCCTGCTTGTCGTTCACTTTGCCCGCCGCGCCCGAAGGCTTCGACGCAGGTGCAGTCGTCGCGGCCGCGGTTGCAGTCGTGGCCGCCGACGAAGTGTCGGCCGGCGTTTCGATCGTGGGAGGCGGAACGTTCTTCGTGAGATCGACGAGCCCTTGAATGTTGAAATCGTCGCTCACCATCGGATCCATCCAGTCCGAGTACATGGCGCCGATGATTCCGAAGTGCAGCAAAAAGCTGAACGCCGCGATGATCGTCAGATCCCAATCGATCTGGCTCGCGAGACCGCCTTTGACGGCGAGCGGAAGCTGCGGACGCGGCTGGGGAGGCGGCGGCGCGACGAACTGGAAAAGAAATGTCGTGTCGCCGATGATGACTTTGCCGCGCGCTTCTTCGGTGAGACGAACTTGGTAAGCGTTTGCTCCGCCGACGTTCGCGCGTTTGGCTTGTCCGCGAAGCGCACCGAGATCGCTGATGCCGGTGGCGAGCGCAACACGGCCGCCCATGCCGTCCAAAAAATTCAGGTGGTAGTCGTTGCCGATCAGCTCGAACAGCTTGAATTGTGCGGGAACGGCGGTCGACGGAATGACGAAGACCGACTTTTCACTTTGACCAACCGTGACGGTGCCGCGCTGTTTGATCACGCGCTCTTCGATCACGCGGCCGCCTTGCACGACGCCGATGCGGAGAACCTTCGGGCCGCTCTGTTGCGCAACGGCGCGCATGACCGCGGTCATCTGACCAGGTCGGGCTCCGGGTTGTCCGCCCGCTTGAGGGCTCTGTGTTCCAGGACCGGCGCCCGGACCCATATTCCCCTGCGACATGCCCGCGACTCCTTGAGTTTCTAAGCGTTAATTCTGAGAACGAAAAAGGTCGTCGACATACAGACTAGCGAGGGCGTCGAAAGTTCCAACAAAAACGCTCTCGTAAAACTTGGCTCAAGATTACACGAGTTCGACGGCCATCTCAGCTTTTTTGCCTGGCATTTCAACGGTGCGCTCGAGGCGCTCCACCAACAAATCTGCAGCCAATCGCCGCGATTTGACGGCTCGACGCGCTTCCGTGTCGATCGCGACGCAAGCTACCGCAGCCGCAATTCCGAGCGCGGCAACGCCGAGCGAATTCGAAACCGCGTGGTTCAGCACCGCATCAATGGCTCCATCGGGTGCGAGCGACACGTCCTCGAGCCCCGAGCGCAATGCGATCGCGCCGCATAGAAGCCCAGCGCTCGAAGCGATGCTCGCGCAAACGCGAGGTACACGCGACCAACGTCCCAATCGAAAATCGATTTCGGCGAGCGCCTCGTTCACGAGTGCAGCGCGTTCTTCGGCGGGGGCTTCGATCGCCAAGAAAATTTCCTGCTCCCATGTTGCTGCGGGCTCGCGGGCGATGGCGGCACCCACCAGCTTCACGTCCGTTTTGTCGACGGCCTCGCGCAGCGTTCGATGATCGAAGGGCGTCGGCGCGAGCGCAAACCCGAGCCTCTGCGCGCTTGCTGCGACACATGCGATCGCCCCCGTGGCCGCAAATAGAGCCAAAATCACGCGCTATTCAGCTTCGTAGTTTCAACTTCGTAAAAACGCTGAGCTCAGAACGGATCTTTGGTCGCCGCTTGCTCGATGCGATCGAGAAACGGCTGCTTCAATTCAGCGAGCGTGAGCTTCGGTTGAATTTTGCTGACGTCGACCGACGCGATCGGCTTCTGCACGCGCCCGACGATCGTCACTTCACCGATCGTGATCACTTTGCCTGATTGCTGCGCCGAGGCTTCACGCGGCAAAACGAAAAGCGAAAGCGCCGCGAGGCCCATCGCCGGAAACCATTTTTTCAGGATCATGTTCATGCTCCTCAATGCATCGTGCCCGTGCTGCCCGGTTTCGTCGAGGTCGTGGTCGGTGCCGGGGCTGATGAAGATGCGGGCGCGCTGCTCGACGCAGGTTTCGCACTAGCAACGCTCGGCGGCGGTGCAGCAGCAGCTGTAGTTGCTGCGTTCTTCATTTCGGCCTGTTTTGCCTTCGCGCGTGCGAGCAGCTCGTCGGTGTCGTCGGCCGCACCGCCCGATTTCACGCCGCGCATCGATTTGTACGTTTCGAATTCTTTGATCGCCGTGGCCACCTGCGTGTCGGCAGTGAGACCGGGGATGCTCGGCGAAAACAAATACATCAGACCCAAATCGTAATGCGCCGTTGCTTGGCTCGAGTCGAGTGAGAGCGCGGTGTCGAATTCTTTCTTCGCGTCTGCCGGACGACCGCCCAAACGATACGCGTCGCCCAAGTTCAAATGCGCGAGCGCGTTCTGCGGTGAGTACCTCACGCTTGCTTCGAGCAGCGGAGTTGCGTCCGCGACGTTGCCCGCTTCCAATTTCATCGCGCCGGTTTGAATGAGCGCTTCGACCATGTCGGGCCGCTTCGAGCGCGCGGTCTCGAAATCGGTCATCGCCGCGAGTCGCTGACCTTGATCGCGTTCGATGATTCCTCGCAAAAGATGGGCTTCCGCGTTGTCTTTGTCGCGCGGCGGGGACGACTCACCGAAGCCATCCAAGATGGCCTGTAGCGCATACATCGCGAGCCCCATCTTGTGCTGACGATAATAATCGCGAGCGATCACGACCATTGCCTCTGCGTAGTCGGGCTTCACACGAAGCGCGTCACCGGCCAGCGATTGTGCCGATGCGCTGTCGCCTGCGAGCGACTTCACCTCCGCATAACACGTGGTGACGACCGCGGACGTCGGCATCTTCGAGTGCGCGGTCGACAAATACGAATCGGCGTCGGGACCTTTTCCGTTCGTCGCGAGCGAAAGCCCGTAGGCGCAGATGGCCGGCTCGTAGTCCGACTTCACGCTGACCGCTGCGCGAAATTGTGTTTGCGCGCCGCTCGGATCGCCGAGGCGCTCCATGACGGTGCCGAGTGAATAGGGCGGCGCTGGTGAGCTTGGCGCGGCAGCGGCTGCTTCTTGGAAAGCCGATTTCGCGGTTGGGAGATCGCCGTTGAGCCATGCGCGCCAGCCTTTGTCGTACGCGTCTTTCGCTGCGCCCGTTAGACCGCTCGTTTCACCAGGCGTTGCGACGCCGACTTGCGCGGTGCCTTGGGTGACGACGCCGCCTGCGTCGCCGGTCGGATATTGCACCGGCTTGCTCGCTTGATCACCACCGCCGCATGCACCGAGCGCGACGATGAAAAACGGCATCGACGCGGCAATTGCGCCGAGGGCTATGCTGGAACGGACAAGTCTGTGTCGAGTTGAACAATCCTCAGTCCTAGTTGGCATTTTTTGATTGCTCATGGCGCCACCGGCAGCGGCTCGGCCTGCGCAGAAGGCTTCGGAACCGCGGAAATTCCCGGGCGGGATTGAACGTACTGCCCGTCTTTGTACGTGAGCTTCGAGCCCTTGTGGATTGGGTCGTCGGTCGCCGTGACGTAACCGCGGAGCTTCGCGTCACCGATGATGTCGGTGAAGTACGCGAGCCGCGCAATGGCGTGAACGACCGCATCATTTCGAACGTTGTAGTTCTGCGCATAGGAGACGGCGATGGCGTAGTGCTTCACCATCAATTGATCGGCGCCGTCGAGCTCGGCGTCTTTCTTCGTGCGCCAACCCTCTTTCGCTTTGTCGCGAATGTCTTGCGCTTGATCCGCCAAGTCGTCGCGACCGCTGCCCTCGAGTCGCTTGAGCAATGCATCTTGCGCGGCGGTGAAGAGCTGCAGCGGCGGCGCGGTCACATTGTAGAGACCGGTTCGGAGCGTGTCGTAGAGCGAGCCGCGACGCGCGCGTGCGGCGGGCGT
>JBDTFL010000824.1:0-4535 GCA_039937955.1 Polyangiaceae bacterium
AGGTCTGCATTGGGCGGACAAGCAGAGCCAAGAAATTTTCACCGAGATTTTGAAGATCGGCGACCCGCTGCCGATTTTGATTTTGCTGCTCTCACGACAAGACGACCGAAGCGTCGTGCCGCTCGAAGGCGTGATGCGTATCGAGCTACGAGGACTGTCGACCGACGAGCAGGTTCGCCTCGTCGAAACGCGGCTGGGTGTTCGCGAAGGGGTGCGCCAAGTTTGCGCCGACATGCTGCCACGCGTCGGCGGAAACCCCTTCTTTTTGCTGGAAATGGTCGATGCGCTGCTCGAGCGAGGCACGCTCGAGATTCGCGAGGAGACTGACGAGAAGAGCGGCGAGTCACGCCAAATTTTGGCGCGCACCGATCGCGCGGACGCGAATCTGATCCTGCCGTCGACACTCGAGCAACTGCTCGGGGACCGACTTCGCGAGCTGCCGGCCGAAGAGCACTCGGTCGTCGACTGGCTCGCGATCGCCGGCGGTCCGCTCGACATCAAAGATCTCGCGGAGCTCACGAACAACGTCAACGATCATGCGATCATGCGTTTGTGCGCGCGCGGCTTGTGCGACCGTCGCGGCGATCACATCGACTTCCGCCATCCGCTCACTCGCGACGTCACGTATCACTCACTCAACGCGCCGGATCGCGTGGCGATGCACCGTGCGCTCGGAATGCATCTCGGCAAAACCGTGCTCGGACGCGGTATTTCTGCAGCGATCGTCGCGCGTCACTTGGCGCGCGGTGACTCGGCGGCCGACGCGGCGAATTACTATTTGGAAGCGGCCAACGCAGCACGAAACGGAAATCAGACCCAGCTCGCGGTGCGTTATTTCAATCGCGCGCTCGCCTGCTTGCCGACGACCGATGCGCGTCGCATTCAAGCGCACGAAGCGCTGGAGACGATCTTCCGCGTGCTCGGTCGTCGTCGCGATCGCATCCGTCATCTCGAAGCGCTGCGCCTTATGGCCCGCAAAGCTGCGACGCCGCGTTCGAGCTGTCTGGCATTTCTGAGGATTGCTCGATTCGATCTCGACGAAGGACATCTCGCTCGTGGTTTGCCGATCGCACGAAAGGCCGCAGAAGTGGCCCATTCGTACTCGATGGCGAATTTCGAGATCGAAGCCGAGGCTTTGGTCAGTGAGCTGCTTCGCGAGCTCGGCGACGTGCAAGGTGCGCTCGCGGCCTGTGATCGCGCGTTGTCGGCGTGCAATCCGAATGTGAATCCCATGATCCCGCCGCGTGCGCGTGCAGAGGTTTTGCGATCGCGTGGCGTGCTCCTGCGACGCGTGGGTCGTGTTCGCGAGGCGGTCGATGCGTACGTCGATTCGATCGCGGTCTTTCGTCGCGTTGGTGCGCGGCGCCAAGAAGCACGCGCGAAAAATACGCTCGCGTTCGCGATGTTTTGTCAGGGTCGCTACGAAGACGCCATCGCGCTCGCCATCGAGGCAATTCAAATCGATCTCTCGATCGGCGGCCGTTTTCAGCTCGCAAACACATTGACCAACATCGGTCACGCATACGCCTGCGTTGGCGACATGCCACGCGCTCAGGCGTATTTGAAGCGCGCGCGCGACGCACACGAGCGTTACGGCGATCAAGACGGTCGTGCCGACACGCTGACCGTGAGCGCCGAGATCATGATCGAGCTCCGCGATTTTCCGGCCGCGGAAGCATTCTTGAGCGACGCGGCCGCGCTCAACGAAGCGACCAACAATGCATATGACAGATGCCACGAGCTTTTGACCCGAGCACTTCTCGCGCGTGAAAAACGCGAAGCACGCGCAGCGATCAACTTTGCGCTCGAAGCGCGGCATGCCGCAGAATCCCAGGCTTTGGTGAGCTTCCACTTTTATGCGCTGGCGATCGAAGCTGCCGCGCGTGTCGACGCCGGCGAGATGCATTCGGCGAATTTGCTCGCAACGACAGCGCTCGGTGCCGTCGAGAATTTGCAGGGTTGCGAATATGGTCTCGACATTCGCGTGCTCTGTGCCGACGCTCTGAAGCGCGCAGGCTCACCGCAAGCTCCGCAAGCGCATCAGCGAGCGGTCGATCATGCAGCCGCGCAGCTCGCTTCGATTCGCGATCCCCGCTTTCGTCGTCTCTTCGTGAAGCGCCCCGTCATCGCAGCTCTCCTCGACGCAACACCCATCCCGGCTGTGAGCACGACCTCCTGAAATGACGAACGCACTGACAATGCCGAACGGCCAACGCCGCACGGCAATGGTTCTATCTGGCGGCGGCGCACGCGGTGCGTACGAGGTCGGCGTGCTTTGGTACGTGTTCGACGACATCACGCGACTGCGCGGAGCCCCGCCAAAAATAGATATTTTGTGCGGTACGAGCGTTGGTGCGATCAACGCGTGTTTTCTCGCGGCGCACATGAGCGATCCGGTTTTGGGTCTACGTCGTCTGGTCGAATTGTGGAGCGGCCTCCAGCTCACGCGCGTTCTCGGCTTCGGTGTTCGCCAGATCACGGGCGTGCCGCGCTTGCTTTTGGGAGGTGGCGCGGACGGCCAAGGCTTGTTCGACGTGCGGCCCATGGCAGATCTCGTTCAGCGCGAGATCAGCTGGCGGGCGGTTGCGCGAGCGCTGCGTCGTCAACAGCTCCGCGCATTGAGTGTATCTTGCACGGAAGTCTCCACCGGTCGCACCGTCGTCTTCATGCAGACGTCGCCGAGCACCGTCATCCCGACTACCGCGCCGCCGCGCATGCTGTTTCGGGCAGATCACATCGGGCCGCAGCACGCGCTCGCAAGTGCAGCGATCCCCTTACTTTTCCCCGCCGTTCGGATCGACGACGAATTGTATTTGGATGGTGGCCTTCGTCAAAATACGCCGATAGCGCCGGCGCTTCGTCTCGGCGCGACGCACCTCTTCACCATCGGCAGCTCGCGTGAGGTGCGGGGCGTTCAAGTTCGCGAAGGCGAATTGAAGTCGGCACGGGCGCCGGGTGCGTCGTTTCTTTTGGGAAAAATCCTCAACGCATTTTTGCTCGACCATATCGACGTCGACATCGATCAGCTCAAACGATTGAACGACGTGCTCGTCGACGGCACTGCGGCCTACGGTCCAGAATTTCTGGAGCGAATGAACGCCGAATCCAAAAAGCGCGACGTGCCGATGTATCGCCATGTCGAGCCGATGGTCATGCGGCCGAGTGAGGATCTCGGTCGCCTCGCCGCCGAGCACGTTCGCAAAGGAAAATATCGCGGCGATCCGTTCGTCACGAAGAAGCTGTTTTCCGTGCTCGACCTCGGAGTCGGCGGCGAAGCCGATCTCGCCAGTTACCTTTTGTTCGATGGTGAATATTGTCGAACGCTCGTTGAAATGGGCCGCGCCGACGCCCACGCACGCCGCGATGAGCTGCTTGCGTTCTTCGGTGAAGCGGGAGACGACGGCGGAAAACCGTACCGCCCGCCAATGGAATCCGGAAGCTACGATCACGGCTCAATCCCCCCGTTTGGAACATGAAACCTCGCAGGCAGGGTCTGCGTATTTCCATCATGACAGCTCGTTTCACGCTGATTTCGCTGATCGCCGTCGGTGCCCTGAGCGGCTGCACCGGATCGAAATCGAGCGTGCGCACGCCCGCTGCCGACGCGCAGACGTCGACGACCCAAGCGACCGCCGATCTGAAATCGCTTCCGGCGGAAGCAGAGCGCGTCGTGGTTCCCGGTTTCGACGGCGCAACGGCGTGGCTCAACGTCGATCACGCGCTGACGATGAAAGAGCTCGCGGGTCACGTCGTCGTCGTCGATTTTTGGACCAGCTGCTGCATCAACTGTTTGCAGACGCTGCCCACGCTCGCGAAGATCGAAGACCAGTTCGCGAACGATCCGGTCGTCGTGGTCGGCGTTCACTCACCGAAGTTCGACGCCGAAACCGAACGTGCCCGATTGGCCGATGCCGTTCGCCAATATTCGATCAGGCATCCGGTTGCGGTCGACGGTTCGATGAAAGTTTGGAACGCCTGGGGTGTTGATGCATGGCCCACCATCGTCGTGCTCGACACGAAAGGGCGTGCGGTCTGGGTCGGCTCCGGCGAGCCCGATCGCGAAACGCTCGCATCGATCATCACCAGTGCGCTTGCTGAAGGAAAATCCAACGGCACGTTGAAAAGCACTAAAATTGCGGGAATTACGCCCGAAAAAGACGATTCTGGCCCGCTCGCATTTCCCGGAAAAGTCACCGCGCTCGCCGATGGTGGACTTGCGGTGAGTGACACCGGACACAATCGCATCGTGCTGGTCGACGCCTCCGGAAAGATCAGCGGGGTAGTTGGCAGCGGGCTCTCTGGAAACACCGACGGTGGATTTGCCGACGCGAGCTTCCGAAAACCGCAGGGGGTTGCTCAATTGGGCAATGCCCTCTACGTCGCGGACACCGAGAACCACGAGGTCCGCGCGATCGATCGCAAGGCGAAGAAGGTGACCACCCTCGCGGGCACGGGCGAGCTGGGCGCAGGGACGATTCGCGAGAGCGGCCCCGCGCGCTCTATCGCGCTCCGCTCCCCTTGGGACCTCGCGTACG
>JBDTFL010000825.1:0-13348 GCA_039937955.1 Polyangiaceae bacterium
ATTTGCGGTAACCGAGACGCGCTCGTTTCCGTTCCTCGAGGCGAACGCGCCGCTTCCGATTTTTCGTACCGAAACGCTCTCGACGAGCAAAGACGATCAAGATGTGCTGCACGTGCATTTGGTCGAAGGCAAAACGAGTCTCGTGCGTTTCGATTTTCCGCTGAAGCAGCGAGGTCCGCGGGGCGTCGCAAAAATCGCCTTGACCGTGCGCGTGTCGGCAACCGGCGCGATGAGCCTCACGCTTTCCGAGCAAGGCACGACCAACGTGCTCGATCGCGAGGGCGTCGCGGTCCGTGTCGTCGGCCAGTAATGAAAGAGAGTCACCCGCATGCTCATCCACCTCCCGAAACCGTGATCGCGTTGCGCTCTCTCCTCTTGATGTCGCTGCTCGTCGTGCTCACGCATTGTCAGCACGACGCGCCAACGCAGAACGCAGCGCCCGCGCAAACGATGACAACGATCTCGAGCAACGCGCCGGTTCAAAGCGCGTCGCCCGCATTACATGCGGCGAGCAACCCGAGCGCGAAATGCATCGGGCTCGGAGAAACCCGCCCCGGCGTTCCAAGCGCAGACAACGCGTGCTGCGCCGGGCTTCAATCGGCGGACATCAAAGAGGACTTCGACAGCACGTGCGCGAGTCGCGGTGCAGGCGGATACGCGGGCGTGTGCCTCGCGTGCGGCGATGGCGTTTGCGACAGCCGATTCGAAACGAAATGCAATTGCCCCGCCGACTGCTCTGTTTCAGCGACAAAGAAAACGCCCGTGCGCCCATGATGGGGCGTTGAGGTCACTTTTTCGTCGCGCGAGCTCTCGAAGAAGACCTTCGCGTCCAGCACGACGGTCACTTGGAACGTGGAGACGAACGGAGCAGACTACGGGGACATCAATGAGTTCGTCGGTACGACTCCCATGCCGACGCCACTTGGGGTTCAGTACAACAGCTCGGGCTCGAAAACCCAAACCTTCACGATGCAGTGATTCAAGTCGAGGACGGTCACGTCTCACCATGGCCAGCGGGACGACATCTTGACATACGTTTTATCTGATATATGTTTTATCGTATGTGGACGGTCGTGGCAGAGAAGGAAGCCGCCAAAACGATCGCCAAGCTGCCCCACAACGTCGCCGAAAAGTATGCGCTTTGGTTTTCGATCGTCGTGCAGTCCGGCCCGCAAGGGCTCCGTGACTTCAAGTCGTTTCATGACGAGAAGCTCGCCGGCAAGCTTGCGGGGCTGCGTTCGTCGCGTCTCAATTTGCAATGGCGGGTGATCTATCGCGTCGAGGCAAGCACCGTCACCGTGTACGTCGAGCGGATCACACCGCACGACTATCGAGCATGAAAGGAAGAGACAAATGCGAGCCACCAAAAAAGAATACGTGCCGGCAACGCCTCGCTTGCGCATGACGCCAGGGCAGATGGTCCGTGTGGCACGCGAGACGCACGAGATGACGCAAGCCGAGCTGTCGAAAAAAACCGGCATCCCCCAGCCTGCGATTTCGGCGATCGAGAGCGGACGCGAGTCGCTCGGAGTTGAGCGCGCCGAGAAGCTGGCGATCGCTCTTCGTGTTCATCCCGCGGTCTTGGTGTGGCCGGCGTGGGACGCAACGCTCGCAAGAAAGCGATCGGCTTGACGAATCGCGGATGGAGCTCAGCTCGGACATACGAACTGAAAATCTCCGCCGCTGGCTCGAGCGCAGTAGCACTCCACAACCGCGCCTGAATCTGCGAAGCAGTCGCAACCTGCGCCCGCTACTTTGCACGACTGCGGGAGCGGCCCGCAGTCCCCGTAAGCATCGCAGTATTCGGTGGCGATCGTGCAGACCTGATGTCCGCATCGGAACGCGCCCGGTGGCAAATCGCATTTCGCGTCGTCGCCGACGTTCTGTCGCGCGACGCGAAGCGCGCACGCGTCGGAGTAAATGTGCCCGTCGCACGCGCATACCGGATGGGCGGGCGCACAACCGCCATCGTACGGAAAGCAGGTGCCAGGAGCGCTCGCGCAGTAAGAATCATCTCGAAAGCACGTCTCGTTCGCGGCGCAGTAGGCCGCGACGTTGCAGGGAACAGGGCTGCCGGCGTCGATCGCGCCGACCGCGCCGACCGCGCCGAAGTCAGCGCCCGCGTCCTCGAAGGCGGCGCCGCGGGTGGGTGAGCACGCGCAGACGCTCAGCAGCGCGTAGGCGACGACGGCGCTTCGGAGGACGGCCACATCTTCTAATGGCCGACGCCTCCTCTATTTGCTCGCCTAGAAATCGCCGAACAGATCTTGAATGCGACTCTCCAGCGCGAGCGCGATCTTGTAGAGCGACGAGATCGACGCTGAAGATTCCGCGCGCTCGATCTGCGACAAGAGCGACACGCTGAGCCCCGTGCGCCGCGCCATTTGTTTGAGCGTCAGATCTTTTTCTTTGCGCAAGTTGCGGATGGTGTCGCCGATCACGCGATGCAGCTGCTCCTCCGGCTCCCGCGCGAGACCCTTCTTGAGCATCACGCGGTTCAGGACCTCGTCGAACTCGTCGGGGTTGAACGGCTTCTTGATGTAGTCGACCGCGTCGAGCTTCATTGACGCAACCGCGCTCTCCAAGTTCGGGAAGCCGGTGAACATCACGACTGCGATGTCGGTGTCGATTTTACGAATGCGGCGCAGTGCTTCGATGCCGTCCATCTTCGGCATCATCAAATCCAAGATGATGATGTGGTAGCCGCCGGCGCGCACTTCGTCCTCGACCAGCAGCGGGTCGCTCAGCGTTTTGACTTGAAAGCCTTTTTTTTCGAGCAGCGTCTGCATGAACTCGCAGATCGTTTTGTCGTCATCGACGATGAGAATGCGCACCGCGGGGAGGTCGGGCATGGCGGCCAGTACGCTAAGAGAACGAACAAAAAAGGACAAGCTCCCTCCTGGACGCCTGCGCGTAGCTCGGCTTTTTTATTTCGAAAAGCATTCAAGGTTGCGTGACCCCTCGCCGTTCCCTTCTTCAGATAGATGCCCGCGAAACAGCGGAGCTCACTTTCGGAGGATTGACCATGAAACGGTTCATTTTTGCAGTGGCGCTCGCCGGCCTGACTACATCTTCAACGCATGCTTTCGCGCAGGAACGCGTCGCGACCCGTGAAGCAACGAACAAATCGGCGCGTGCAGCGAGTGCGATGCGCGTCGAAATCCCGCCGAAATCCCCGGCTCCCGCAGCTGTGCCGCCCGTTGCGAAATCCGAGAACGGCCTGACGCTGGTAGCGCCGAGCACCTCCGGCATGGTGGATGAGCATCCGGGTCAGGATCTGTCCGACGTCCACCAGAGCACGTCGAAGACCTCAACCGACTCGGGCGCCGACGCGCATGCCGTCGCCATGACCGTCGCGGCATCCAAGGTCCCGCGCCTCATCGCGACCCCGCGCCTGCTGCGTCGCATGAATGCCGACGTCGTAGTCTCGAAGCTCGCCACGGCATTCCACGCTTGTTATGCCGAGGATCCTGCCGAAAAAACATCGGACGTCGCCGTCGTGCGCGTTGAAATTGCAGCGAGCGGTGTGGTCGAGCGATCGAGCGTCGAAGGCGGCGCCAAAACCACACCCCAAATCGCCGCGTGCATCTTGTCGTCTGCGGGCGCCGGCAAATTTCATCCTCCGGGCGGCATCGGAACGGCAGTCCTCGTTCAGGTCCGCACACGTTAGGAGGTACTCGCTAGAACTTTCCAGTCGTTGACGAACCTCGTCCGTCGCGCTACGAAATCCCTGTTTTTCGAGAGCTTTTGCGGTCTCCACCGCACGTGCTGAACGCCTCCGCGTAGCTCGGCTCGATCGAGAAATAAAATTTCGTTTGGCGGTTCGAGAAAGAGGTTCGTCTTGAAATCTACGAAGGCGTTTTCGTTCGCAGCGATCTTTTTGCTGATGGCGTGCGGAGGAAAGCTCGCACCGGTCGACGACAACAACGGCAGCACGGGAACGGGCTCCGGTTCGGGCGGTGGCAGCGGATCGTCGGGCTCCGGCGGATCGAGCACGGGCGGATCGTCGGGCTCCGGCGGATCGAGCACCGGCGGATCATCGGGATCAGGATCTTCCGGATCGGGCTCCGGATCCACCGGATCGGGAACGACGACCGGCACCACGTCGACATCACTCACGTGCGGAACATCGTCGTGTGATCTCACGACGCAAGATTGCTGCGTGAGCTTCGGTGGCGGCGGCGGTGGCGGCGGTGGCGGTGGCGGCGCATCGCAAACGTGCTCCGCAAAAGGAACGTGCAACGGACAGCTCACGCTCACGTGCGGCGACTCGTCGAACTGCGAAGCCGGTGAGGTGTGCTGCGCAACGCAAAGTGGCGACGGCGCGACCTCGGCGTGCACGACGAAATGCGATACGACCGGCAGTGGTGGTGGTGGCGGCGGCAATCAAGCCGCACAACTTTGCGCGAGCGACAAAGAGTGTCCGGCCGGCCAAACCTGCTTCGCGACGCCATTCGGATTCAGCGTCTGTGACGGCGGCAACCTCGGTGGCGGAGGCGGTGGTGGCGGCGGTGGCAAAGGCGGACGCGGCAAATGATTTTCGCGAGCCTCGCGATTTTCGCGTGAGGCCGCTGGATCACGAGGGCTCCATCGCCTTCATGATCTGTCGTAAATAAAGCCAGATTACGCAACGACGATTGGGCGGCTCGGCGGAACGAGAGTTGCTCTATTCGCGTTCGTGATTTCTGCTCGTGTCGCTCAGTGGATCGCGTTTGCGTCAGTCGCAAGCGTCGTCGTGGCTTGCTCGTCGGATGCCGCGACGTCGGCGGCGCCGAGTAACGACCCTCCGGCGTCGGGGCCATCCCCTTCTCCAACCTCGTCGTCCAGCGCGTCAACCGAGCTCGACGCCGCGCCTCCGCACGCGACGACTGACGGCGGCGCATCACCCGACGCATCGACCTGCGTCGTGACTGCGACCCCCGCGATCACGTCTCTCGCTCACGCGGCAGACGCCGACGAATACGCGCTCAGCATCGAAGCAACATCCGCGAGCGCAACATCGTGGGCACAGAGCCAAAACGAAGCGCTGGTGCTCGACGTTCTTCGCGGATCGTCGCTCATCGGAAATCTCGTTTTGCATCAAGGGCAAGATCGTTTCACGTACGCGATGCATGCCGGTGCGCTCGCGGCAGGCGAAGAGATCAGCGTGCGTGTCTCGGCGCTCAGCGCTGCGCACGCCGAGCAGAGCGCATGCATTTCGAAAGTGACGCTCACACCGGCGTCGGCGATGGGCGCAGCAGCGGAAGGAATGATCCACGCGCCGATCGTGAAATGGCCCAAAACCAAGGCGTTTGATGACCTTCCGGTCTTGCTCGGCTGGAGCAAATCGCAAAAAAATTATCAGCTCACGTACACGAACGAAAACGGCGGAACGACTGCGCTCTGTGGCGGCGGCGCGCGTGGCGTACGAAGTGAGATCGCACGATGGGGTCGCGCGCTCGATATGGAAGGCGTGTACGGCTATGGAGCAACGCCGACCAGCGGACACTTCGAACGATGCACCGGCGTCGTGCCGCCCGCGCCCGATCTTCCGCGCATGGATGCGCTGCACCCCGTTCTCTATTACGGCGACGGCCACAATCGCGTGTTCGAGAGTCGCGGTGGTTACGGTCAAACGTGTGGAACGGGTAGCGACGCGAAAGCGGACGGCAACATCGACGGCTGGAACGTGAACAATCCCGGTAACGATCTGGCGAACGACGATCCGTTCGTGATCGTGCTGCGGCCTCTGCCCGTCGACATGGATGCCGTCGGATTCGCGCAATTTGGCGGACGTCGTGAGGCGATCGTCGACACGTACGCGCCGTGGCTCTATCGACTCACCGACTCGGAGCTCGCGCGCGAAAATAAAATCGACAACGTGATGAGCTTTCCGATGTCGCGCTATTTGATGGTCGACGTGTACGCCATGGATGTCGGCGGCTCCGGCGACAACACGTGCGGCCCGATTTCCGCGACGCCGAGCATCGATGCGAATGCATCGGGCGGATTCGTCCTTCGCGCCACATCGAGCGCGGGCACCGGTAGCGTGATCGCGAATGGCCCTCAAATGACCGCGGATTATTTCGGCGGCGAAAATAACGTGAAGCGCATCGCCATTCCACTCGCCGCAGGAATCACCGCAGCAGACATTTCGAATTTCGATTTCGACGCCTACGACAACGACGGAATTTATTTCATGGCGATTGGCGACGCATTCATCGCCGAGCCGAGCGGCTCGAACGGCGCCATGCTCACTTACGTGCACAAAGGAAAAACCAGCTACGGCGAATATGTCGATGACGATTCGAGCGGCTGCGTGAGTGGCGCGAGCACCAAAGGCAGCGCCACGTACCCCTGCGTCGGATCTTTTTTCGAGTTCACGCGCTGAGAGCCCGCAACCGCTGTTGCCGCGGCTGCGCGTCCCGTCAGCTATTTTAGGCTCGATTTGTCGATCGTAAAGCGGTGCTTACGACGGCCGCTGGTACTCCTTTCGATGTACGTTCGTACTCGACGGCGCTAGGCGCGATCGTGCGAAGATGGAAATCACGAGGTCATGGATCCCGTCGGGGTGCAGCGGTTTCTCATCGTGGAAGATACGACGCGCATTGCGAGCTATCTCGCGCGCATCGTGCGGAGCCATGGCGGTGAGGCGGTTCTCGCACGCAGCGTGAAAGAGGCGGACGAGCTTCTCGAAGAACCAGCGAAGTGGGCGGGCTTCTTGATCGACGTCGGCTTGCCTGACGGATCGGGGCTCGACGTGCTCTCGCGTGCGCGCGCAAACTATCCAGGAACGCCGGCGCTCATTCTCACGGGCTCCATGGAGCGCCAGCACATCAACACCGCATTCGACTTGAACGCGCACTACGTCGTGAAACCGCCGGAAAAAGAGCATTTGGAGCGCTTCTTCCGCGACACCGCATCGTTCAATGCACGACTCGAGCGCACCGCGAAACAATGGAGCACGCGTTTCGGTTTGTCGGCTTCGGAGATCGACATCTTGGTGCGGGCCGCCAACGGCGAGCATCGTGAGCAGATCGCCAAAGCGCGCGAGTCGTCGAAGCTCACGATCAAGAAACACGTCGCCAACTTGCTGCACAAAACGTCCGACTCATCGCTCCTCGGCGCCGCGCAAAAACTCTTGCGCGAGGCCGCCGAGTCGACCGACTGAAGTCGTTTCTCCCCGACGGCGGGGCTTCCGTTGCTCACGGACGGGCCCCCCCGTTTCGCTTTGTTCGTCGTATGAGGTCTGCCGACTTTTTCGACTTCAGTCGGGGCGAGAGGATTTGAACCTCCGACCCCCTGGTCCCGAACCAGGTGCGCTACCAGGCTGCGCTACGCCCCGAAAACACGCGAACGAATACCACGGCCGCGCGCCCCATGGTCAATGGGTTTGTCGCGCACGGCCGTTTTCTCGGTCGTTTCTTATGCTGCTGCCGCTTTCGAAACCTCCTCTTTGGTCATCTCGGGCGTCATCTCGGGCGTGATCTCGGTTTCTGGCGGCACGACGTCCCGCACTTTCGCTCGCCATGCGCCACGTGCCCAACGTCGTCCGAACAAGATCGCGGAGAGCGTGGTTTCTGCGATGAATCCGCACCATCCGCCGATCGCGCCCCAGCCCAAAACCTTGCCGAGGACGAATGCTGCGGTCGGAATACAGGTCCAGACGATGGTGATTCCGAGGAACGCGACGACGCGAACGTCTTTGGCGCCGCGCAATGCTCCGCGCAGCACGATGTTGACGGCGTCGAGCACTTGAAAGACTGCGGCAATGAGCAGCAGCTTTCGAGCGACCACCAAGACCGCAACATCGTCAGTGAAGAGCGCGGCGATCGTTCCACCGAACAGCGCGAAGACGACGCCGCACATCGCCATGAAGGTAATCGCCACGCGCAATGCAGCGCGCGTGATGCGATCCGCTTCAGCGAGACGTTCTCTTGCGAGCATGCGCGAGCCGAGCGCAACGCCGACCATGACGCTCGCGGCTTCGCCGATCGCAACACCGGGTAGGAACGAAGCACGAATGGTGTTGAGCGCGATCATGTGAGCTGCGATTTGCGCTTTCCCGATGTTCCCCAAAATGGCGGTGAACGCGGTGAACGCGAGCATCTCGAATCCGAATTGTGCGCCGGTAGGAACGCCGAGCTCCGCGACCTCGCGCAAGGCTGCGCGAAACGACAGAACGCTTTTTCGTTTTGGCTTTGCTTGAAGAACGAACAACGTGAGGAGCGCCGCCAATTCGATCCACTGCGTGATCGCCGTGGCGTAACCGCAGCCCACGACACCGAGCGCGGGAAGGCCTAATTTCCCGTAGATCATCGAATACGCGAGCACGGCGTTGAACGCGTTGCCAGCGAGGCCGACGATCATGGGCGTGCGTGAATCACCGATGGCTTGTCGATGTTGGACGAGCGCGGCGAGCATACAAGTCGCGGGAGATCCGAACGTGATCGCGGCCAAAAATGCGCGAGCGGGCGCCACGATTTCGGGATCGACAGAAAGCGCAGAGAGCGCCCACGATACGTCGCGACCGAGCACAAACGCGATCACACCAGCAATCGCGCTCAGAAATAACCCCGCGTGCACGTAGCGCGCAGCGTCTTCCAAACGATCTCCGCCGACCGCGTACGCCACGCGAATTTTCACGCCGCGCACGAGACCGAAGACAATCGCGTAGATCAAAAAAAAGAAAACCGTCGCGATGCCGACGCCACCGAGCGAAGCAGATCCGAGATGCCCGACGAGCTTCGTGTCGACGAGGCCCATGAGCGTGTCGCCGAGCATCGCCGTTGCGATCGGCCACGCGAGAGCAACGAGCTCGCGATTCGTATTTCGATCAGCTTGGTCGCGGGGTCGCCCACCGGCACTTGCGCCGAAGGCGACCCAGCGTTTGAGCCGTAATTTCAGCCTCAATATCAATCGTTTCATCACCGCTCTCCATCTTCACGACCCCAGAAATTTCGCTCTGCTTTCGCTCGAGCGTTCTAGGGATCGAAAAGAGAACGGTTCGGCGATTATTTATGATCCGTACGCGGGCACGGGAGCGCATCGACGAAAGCGGGGACATTGCTGCCGCCGTTCGTCATGAGCTTCTGGCTGTCGCGTTGGAAAATCATCGCCTTGATTTGCAATCTGACAGCGAGTCTTTCGTTCGTCAACTTGCTCGCGAGTGAAGTGCTAAAGTCGATCGCATGAAAGCGCTTCGTTTCTCGATGTGTCCGGCGATCTTTTCCGCGATGATTTTTTTTGGCGGCGCGCTGGCTTCCACTGCAACGATTGGCTGCAGCAAAGATTCCGCGGCCGACGACACGAGGAGCGGCCCCATCGCGATCACCGCCGACGACAAAGGCTTCACGCCCGCATCGATCGCACTGAAAAAGGGCGCGCCGGCGCAGCTCGTGTTCACGCGCACGACCGACGCGACCTGCGCAACCAAAGTCGTTTTTCCCGAGCTGAAAATCACGAAAGATCTTCCACTGAACACGCCCGTCACCATCGACGTTCCGACCGACGCACCGCGAGCGCTCTCGTTCGCGTGCGGCATGGGCATGTTCAAAGGCGCCGTCGTCGTTCGCTGATCGGCTTATTTTTCAGGGTGATCGACCTGCATCATCCGCAGTGCCCGGTCTGACCGGATGCCGCGGGCATGCATTTGAGGCCGATCGACTTGCAATCGAACGCCTGCGGCTGGCCACCACTGCAGAGCATGATGGAATCGCCGGTGCACTTGTCGATGCCCGGGCTCGATGGTGTGCATGTACCTTTGGGTCGGGTGCAGCGCGCGGTGAACGTGGAGTCGCATGTTCCGCCCGCTGCTGCGCAATCGTAGGCTGCGGAGTAAATGCCATCGCAAACGTCGACGGTGTCGCCGGAGCACGTGGCACCGGGCGTCGAGCAATTGCGGAGCGTACCGTTCGTCAAGCAATCGGTGTTGCCGCTGATGTCGGTGCCGCAGGTGAATCCGCCGACCGCGCAATCATGACCCGAGCGATCGCCGTTGGTGGCGCAAAAGGTCAGGATCGATCCGTTGCAGTCGGTGGTGGTGCCGCAGGGGATCGTGAGGTCGCAGTAGTGGTTGCCATCGGAACCGGCCTTGCAGATCGAGCCCGACGGAAAGTACGCGTTCCCGCAGTGCTCAATCGTGCCGGTTTTGCAGTAGATGACGCCGCCGCCGTCTTCGATGCATACGCCTCTATCGTAACCAGCATCGGAGAGCGGTCCGGAGTCGACACCCACGCATCGCGAATCGGTCGGGTCGATGAATCCGAACCACATGCAGTCGACGGCCGCCTTGCAGGTCGTGGCCTTTGCTGCGCACTCGAGAGCTTGAGCGGTTTGCGGGATACCGACGCGATCGGGAGGCAATGCGCCGTTCATCCAATCGACACACGAAGAAAAATGCTGTGTGTCGACGGGAACGTCGATCGCATCGATGGTGGAGAAAGCGAGGTTGGGGCAATTGAACGCATTTACGCAAAAGCGGACCGCGTCTTCCAAGCTCAAAAATCCGCCGCCGCCGTCAACGAAGGGACTTGCGTCGTCTCCGGCTTCGCCAGCGCTCACGTCGAACGTGGTTGCGTCACCGGTGTTTTGGTCGGGGACACTCAAACCGTTGAACGTGGTGCACGCGCCCAAGATCGCCAACGAGATCCCGACCGACGCCAGCACGAAACGTTTTCGCGTTCGAGCCGAGCTACGCGCAGGCGTCCAAAGTCGTTGTCGCATCAGTATGGATTCGCCTGAAGGTTCGGATCGCGCGTGGTCGGCGGCGGTGCGATGATCGTCGTGCGCGGCGTCACGAGCTCGGCGGTTGCCGCGCCGCTCGGAACATTTGCAGTAGCGTTTTTGCCGCCTTGCAACGTGGCGTCCACGCGCAGCTTACCGGACCACTGAGCAGCCACGATCTGTGCTGAATTACCGCTGATTACGAGTCGATGCATTCCGCGCAAACGCACATCCACGATCGTCGTGTCGGCGTGCAACATAAACGAAACCTCTCCGGGAGCGAGCGGCGTCACCGTGCTCGTCGGTACGTCACCAGTCGCTGGCGCAGTGGGGTTCGACGAA
The DNA here is from genome assembly GCA_039937955.1 of Polyangiaceae bacterium. Lineage (GTDB taxonomy): Bacteria > Myxococcota_A > Polyangia > Polyangiales > Polyangiaceae > JAICXU01. The sequence goes on from JBDTFL010000825.1 coordinate 11,047, forward strand.
AATTCGATCGCTGCGCCTTCGTCGGTTGGCGATCCCGCTGCGCTGGCCGAGCTCGTGGACGGCGACGACCCCGCAGCCGCGACCGAGCCATGACGACTGGCAAACAGACCAATCGCCACCGCTGCTGCGATCACTGCGACCGTCGTGATGGCCGCCAAGATCGCGACAGCCGGACCGGTTCGATTGTGCGGATGCGGAACTTCGACGAGGGTCTTCTGCGCGAGCGCGATGCTCCCCTCGCCACTGCGCTCCGACATCGGCGGACGCGGAATTTGCGAATTGGGTTGTGAATGTGGCGACAGCGTCGTTTGCGAGTCGTCCTTGTCGAGCGGAAGATCGAGCGCAAGCGGCAAAACACGGCCTTCCAGCATGCCGTGAAGCGCACGCTTTCTTTCGCGGAGGCGCTCGCCGGTGGCGCGCTCGACGAACGCCGCAACGTCACGTGGGCTGCCGATCGGCGCTGCTTTTTCGAGCGCGTCGAGCACTTCGTTGGCCGAAGCAAATCGTTCGTCCACGTTGCGTGCGAGCGCGCGCTGAATGACGGCGTCGAGCGCCGGGGGCACCGCAGGATTCACTTGCGATGTATTCGGGATCGGCATCTCCCAAATTCTCCGCATCGTGTCGAACTCGTTCTCGCCGCGAAAGAGGCGATCACCAGTGAGCATTTCGTGGAGCACGACACCCCAAGCGAAAATGTCGGTGCGTCGATCGACCTGCATGCCGCGCGTTTGCTCGGGCGCCATGTAGCTGTACTTGCCTTTGAGGCTTCCGCTTTTCGTCTCGGTGAGACGATGCCGCGCCTTCGCGATTCCGAAATCGATCACGCGGCTCGAGCCGTCGACGCCCACCAAAATATTTTGCGGGCTCACGTCGCGATGCACCAAATCGAGCTTGATTCCCCGCATATCGACGGCGTCGTGCGCGGCTTGCAAACCTGCCAAGGCGTCGACCGCAATGCGTGCAGCATCGGGGATCGGGAATTTCAAATTCGCTTCGCGCGCAGCTCCGCGCAGCGTGGAGAGCGACGAGCCCTCGACGTATTCCATCACGAGCAGCAGCTCGCCTTCCGCTTCGACGACGTCACTCACCGCAACGACGTTCGGATGATGAATGAGCGCCGCGATGCGCGCCTCGTCTCGGAACATGTTGAAGAAATCGCGATTGCCGAGAAGATGCCGATGAACGCGCTTCACGACGACGAGTCGTTCGAAGCCCGCCGCACCGAGCTGACGCGCGGCATAGACCGTCGCCATTCCGCCGGACGCGAGCTCGAGCAGCGGCTCGTAATTTCCGAGACGAAGCGACGGCGTTTGCGCGGGTGACCCCGCTGCTCCCGGTATGCTCGGCGCGCGGCTGGTCATCAGAACTGCCCTTCGATCATCATCGAGCCGGGACCGACGCCCACGCGAAAGGCCTGCGTTTGGGGAGACGGCGCTTTTTCTTTCGAGCTCCCTTTCCAGTCGACGAAAACGGCGCTGACGCCGGTGAGCACTGCAAGTCCCGCAGTCACACCGATGAGTATGTTGGTCCGCACCTCTTTGGATCGACCGTCGTCCAGGTTTTGCTGCGTCGGCGTTTGCGTGAACGTCGACTTTTGACTTTGCGTGTCGAGCCCCGACCAAATCGTGACGCCGAGACTCACCGCAGTAAGACCTCCGCCGATCAGCAAAACCCAGGGCGGAAACCCTTTGGAATGAGGCTCGACGACGATCTGCGGAGGTGGCTGCGGAGGCGGCGCTTGAATTTCTTTAGGCTCGATAGTGAGCACCACACTGACAATGGCGCCGGCACTGATGGTTTGTTTTTGCAGCGAATGCTCGCCGTTCTTCGTGCCGTCGACGACGTGCGCGCCGGGGTTCACGTAAACGACGAGCGTGTGATCCGGTGCGTCGGCCAATCCTTCGACGGCGGTGCCATCGAGCTGGACGTTCGCGAAATCCGAAGCGTGAATTTCCACGCGTGAAAGTTTCTCGTTCAGCTGATTGAGCGACTTAATAGCGTTGTTGCGATCGGGTGCGGTCGGCGGAGCGAGCGACAAATATTTCGCGTACAGATTTGCGGCACGCGTGGCCTCGCCGCCCTCTTGCCAAGCGCGCGCCGCGTTCCACAGCGCCGGCAATTTCGGGAGCAACGCATACGCCTTCTCGAACGACTCCGCAGCGTGGCGAAAATCTCCGTGCTTGTACGCGCGCTGTCCCTCGGTGAACGCGAGACCTGCGCCTTTGGCATCACCGCCCGTTGCGGTCGACGTTTGTGCGCTGGCGCTCATCGACGTCGTGATCGCTCCGGCTCCTGCAAGCGC
>JBDTFL010000826.1:0-3644 GCA_039937955.1 Polyangiaceae bacterium
GAGAAGCTGGGTGCCATCTTGAAAGGCGCCGACACCGACGAAGGGCGCAAAGAAGCGCTCGCCACGCTGTCGCGCGATTTCAAAAAAGGCGACACACAAGCCACGATCGCGAAAGCGCAGCTCGAGATGCAGGATGATCCGAGAAAAGCGCTGGAAACGCTGGAGACGGTGGAGCTCTCCAAAGTGCTCGGACCGATTGCCGACCAAGTGCGCGCGCTCAGGGCAATGCTTCATCTGTCGCTCGGTGAGGCCGCAGAAGCGCGCGTGCTCGCCGACGCTCTCGATCTCGGAAAACAACAAGACGCAAAAACGCGCGCCATGTTCGCGACGGTCGCTGGCGAGGCTTGGGCGCGCACCGGCAACGCGAAAAAAGCAGTGGAGACGCTGGAGCTGTTCAATCCGGAAGATCCGGAGTTCGCCGACTCACGCACGCAGATGTACCGCGCGCGGGCGTTCGCTTACGCGGGGACCAACGACATGAAGTCGATGGCGCGCATGCTGAAAAAACTGGCAGACGTGAACCCGCATTTGCTGGGCATGTTCGTCGGTAAAAAAATTCATCCGCTGCTCGAGCGCGAGGCGAAGCAGTTGCTCATGCGCTCGGGAGCGATGCCGCGAAAGATGGTTCGCCAGCGGATGTGAGAATGAAAGGCGAGCTACGCGCAGCCGTCTAGTCGCCGGGAGAAATTCGGGCGATCGGCCGAATGATGATCTCGGGGAGCAGCTCGGCGGCGCACACGACGCGCACCTCCGGAAAATCCGCTTCGAGTAGCTTTCTCACGTAACGACGAATGTCCGCGGGCGCGACGACGACACGCAACGCACCCGGCGCTCGAGACGAAATCGCCTCGGAAAATGCACCCTTGATGTCACGAGCGGCAGACGGCGCGAGCGACAGAATCGATCCCATGTCCGAGCGAATCACGCCGCGACGGATCGTCTCTTCGACCGACGGCTCGAGCAGCCACGCGTCGAGCTCGCGAGCTCCGCGCGTGAGCGAATAGGTCATGGGGCGACGCAGCTTCGTGCGCACCGCTTCGACCAAATCGGCGGGATCGGTTTTCGATGAAGCTGCAAGCGCCTCGAGGACCGCGCGCAGATCGCGAATCGAAACCTGTTCGTCCACCAAGCGACGCAACACCTCGGCGAGCGTGACGACCGAGATGGGCTTGGGCACCACGTTGCGAACGGTGGCGGGCTCGAGGGCCTCGAGCTCGTCGAGCAAATCCTGCGTTTCGCCCAACCCTATGAAATCCGCGGCGCGTGCTCGAAGCAGCGGCTCGATGTTGCGGGCGATGGCGGTCACTTGGTCTGCGAGGTCATTTTTCTCGAGCTTGAAGATGCGCGCCGGCACCTCTTGAAGCGACAAAACGATTTCGGAATCGGCCAGCGATGCGCGCACGCGAACGTCGGCGCGGGGCAGGGGAGCGCCGAGATCCGAAAAAATCTCCTCGCGCATTTGGTCGAGCCGCGCGAACAAAGCGTGGTCGGGATCCAGAACGCCGAGCGAGGTCGCGATGGCCGAGCTCACCTCGATGCTCCAAGGCGCGACTCTAGGAACGAATGCGTCTGCGCGATCGATGGTGGATCCTGCTTGAAATTGGCTCTGTTTCAACACGCGCGCGCGGTACCAAGCGCCAGCCGCGAGCGACATACCCAAAATCATGAACGGGAGCAGCGGCAAACCCGGTACGAGCGCCAGGATCAAAACGAACGCGGCCGCGACTCCCAGCGCGCGCGGCGTGCGAAGAAGCTGCAGAGCGAGATCGGAGCCGAGCGACTGCGCGCCGTCTTCACTCGCGGTGCGTGTCACGAGCAAGCCCGCACCAATCGAGAGAACGAGCGCGGGGATTTGCGTGACCAAACCGTCGCCGATGGTGAGCAGGCCGTAACGATGGAGCGAGACGTCGAGCGTGAGGCCGTGCTGCGCCATGCCGATGGCGAGGCCGCCGACCAAATTGATCGCGACGATCAAAATGCTGGCGATGACGTCGCCTTTGACGAATTTCATCGCGCCGTCCATCGCGCCGAAAAATTGGCTCTCGCGGGCGAGCTTGCGGCGTTCGCTTCGAGCGGACTTGGCGTCGATCGTTCCGGCGCGCAATTCGGCTTCGATCGCCATTTGCTTTCCGGGCATCGCGTCCAAAACGAAACGCGCGCCGACCTCGGCGATGCGCTCACCGCCGCGCGCAATCACCACGTATTGGATGATGGTCAAAATCAAAAAAACGACAGCGCCCACCACGTAATTGCCGCTGACCACGAAGGAGCCGAACGCGTGGATGACTTGGCCGGCGTCGGCTTGCAGCAAAATCAGGCGTGTCGAAGAAACATTCAAGCCCAGACGAAAGAGTGTCGTTAACAGAAGTAGAGAGGGGAACGACGCTATCGAAAGTGCATCAGGCGCATAAACGACCACCAGGAGGATCGCGATCGATACGGACAGATTCGACGCGATCAGGATGTCGAGCAGCCATGTAGGCAGCGGCACGATCATCATCGCCAACACCGCGATCACCAAAATCGCGAGCACGGCGTCGGCAGCCATCCCCCTTTTTGCACCAGCTGGTCTCGCACCAGCAGCAGAAGGGAGACGCTTATCGAAGCCGAAACGAAGATCGTTCGAAGACTTACCTGGTTCTCGTTTCATCCCACCCGGGTCCCATTCCAGTCCAACGGAAGTTCTAAAAGTAGAAAGGCGCGAAGAGGAGGCTAGTTTCTCTAGGCTTCCGGCGTCTATACTTCGATGGTCTGCAATTGGGAGTTGCGTCGCTTTTGATGAACATCGCGTCGAACATAATCAAATGCAGAAGTCGCCTGTGTCGAGCGATCGTATGAGCACGAGACGATCTCGGCGGAGCATCTCTGTGTCGTTTTCTCCCGGATTCGAAGCCGAAAGCGGCGCGCGAATCAGCGGGCGCCGTGCCTACGGCCTCACCGACGTCGGCCGAAAACGCAAAGGCAACGAAGACGCGCTTTTGATCAACGAAGAAATGGGCCTCTACATCGTCGCCGACGGCATGGGCGGACACGCGGCTGGTGAGGTCGCGAGCCAAGAGGCTGTCGAAACCATTTTCGGAATGGTGAAACGCGGCATGCGCGAGATGCGCGAGCTCCGCGACCCATTGGCCGACGCCGAAGCACGTGCAGTCTGCAGGCTTTTGGAGAGCGCCGTTCAAGCCGCCACGTACATGGTCTATTCGATGGCCGAGCTCGATCGCGGCAAGCACGGCATGGGCACGACCATCAGCGCGCTGTTCATCAGCGGCGACTACGCGGTGACCGCACAAGTCGGAGACAGCCGTGTTTACAGGGTGTTCGATGGTCAGGTCGAACAACTCACGGAAGATCACACGCTCATCGCTTGGCAGTTGAAGCAAGGGATCATCACTCCCGAGCAAGCCGAGAAATCTCCGAACAAAAACGTCATCACACGCGCGGTCGGCAATCGCGAATACGTCGAGGTCGACGTGCGGTTGCTCGGCCTTGCACCCGGCGACCGATTCTTGCTCTGCAGCGACGGCTTGCACGGCTACTTGCGCGACCAAGACGTGGCACCGGTGATGGGCCTCGGCGGCGACAAGGCGGTGAAGCGATTCATCGACCTCGCGAACGAGCGCGGCGGCAAAGACAATATTACCGCG
>JBDTFL010000827.1:0-2727 GCA_039937955.1 Polyangiaceae bacterium
TTCGCGCGGCCGGCGGAATCAGCGCCGAGGTGCCGGTCGGCGCGATCCAAAATGATTTGCAGAACGCACGCAACGACGCGGCGAACAACGCGAGTCAGCTACCGCAAGTCGGCGACGTCACGTACGCGAAAGGCGCATTGATCGCCGCGTCCGTTGCACCCGGTCTCGCACCGTATGCGTCTGCGCGCGTCGGCGTCGGTTGGACCTCCGAAGGCGGAATTGCCTATACCGGCCGCGCCATTCGCATCGACATGCGCAAATCGTTCGACTTGAGCGAGGCCACTTCGGTGTCGATCGGCGCAGGCCTCACCGTTCCATTTTATGGACAACAAGAAGGCGCGGCGGTCCCCAACGTCGACTTGTCCGCGCTGCACGGATACGGCGCTGACGTTCCACTTTTGATCGGGTGGGAAAGCTCGGGCGGCATCTACAAACTTTGGGGCGGCTTGCGCGCCGGGTTCGAATACGACGCGATCGGCAACGTATCGACCGAGCCCAAAGACGTGCCGCTCGGCTTTCAACCGATCGCGCTTTCGGGCACGCGTTATTTCGGATCGGCCGTCCTCGGATTCGCGGTCGGTTTTCGTCACCTGCACGTCGCGTTCGAGCTCGACAGCGCCTACCAACAAATCGACGGCAACTTCAATCAAACCAACGTGCGCGTCACCGGAATTTCGCTCGCACCTGCAACTGCATTGTGGTGGCAATTCTAACGAATCATTTTGCGCGGCTTTTCTCCGTCTACTACGATCCAGCAAGTCCCGTGATTTTGCGCCTAAAGAAGCTCCTGGCTGCGTCGCTCGTGCTTCCGCTGATCGGATGCACCGGCACCGTCGAATCGCCCGGCGCGCCTGACGCAGATTCGAGCGAGCTCGCCGCAGCGATTTCTCTCGAGACGACCTCGTACGCGGACGACGCGACGCCTTCGCATTCGACCGCCGTCGCGCGATTCATTCGCGCGCGTTCTACGATCGATCTTCCAACATTGAAGATGCTCGGCGCGTCGATCGATCTGCCGCCGAATGGAACGTGCTCGGCAGCTCCGACGCCCACGGGCAGTGCCGGGCACGGTGTCGAGCTCGTCGACGTCGGCGCGATCAACATCGACGCCGCCGGTCACGATGCATTTTTGGCTCCGCGCAATTTGCCGGATATGGATGATTTGGTTTGGGGCGTGGTCTACTCGGCACGCGCTTACGGCACGGATGCCCTTTTATCCGGCCCGATCTCGATTCGCGTGGCTGGCAGCAAAGACGTCGGCGCATTTTCGATCGACGTCGCGGACCTGCAGGCTCCGGCGAACGTGACCTTCGACGGCGACGCGCTTGCGCCGATCATTTTTCGCAGCAACGAAGACTTGCACGCGAGCTGGACGCCAACGCCAGCCTCCACCGACATCATTTATTTCGAGATCGACAACGGCACCGAAACGCTCGTTTGCGCCTACGACGACAGCGGGTCGGCCGATCTTCCTGCATCTGTTCTGCGGACGTCGACGCAAGGCTCCGCTCCTGGAAACGGAACGCTCACCATCCACCGTTTGCATCGCGAGGCAGTCATCGCGCATGGCGTCGACGACGGCGAAGCACGTTTCGATTTCGCGCGCGTCTACGATTTCGTCGCCCCCTGAAGCGTAGACGATGATTTTTGAACCGCGAAATTCAGCCATATTTACGGGATTTACTGCGCTTTTGATTTCGACGCTCGCGATCGCAGCGCCGGCACTGAAACCCGCCACGAAGGCGACCGCTAAAAAAAATGCGACGGCGAAAGCGAGCGCGACCTACTCGCACGCGAACAAAAATTGGCACGCGCCTGATCCGGAAATAAAACAGGCGCCGACCGACGGACGAGGTCGGCCGATGTTGGTCGTCTACTCGCTCAACACGCGCGACAAGATCGCGATGCGCGCTGCCAATGATCGCGGTGGCTTCGGCACACGTGATCTCGACAAGCTCTCGCACGTGCTGCGTGAGCCTTCGAGCGGCAATCAGCATCCGATCGAACCCGCGCTCGTCGATCTCATCTATCGAATCCAATCGCATTTTCATGCGCAAGAAATTCGTGTGGTGTCCTGTTACCGAACGCCGCACGGAGCCAATTCTTCGAACCACGGACGCGGCCGCGCGATCGACATCATCGTGCCCGGCGCATCCGACGTGCTCGTCGCGCAATTCGCACGCGAGCAAGGATTCGTCGGCGTCGGCCTTTATCCAACGAGCGGCTTCGTTCACGTCGACGTTCGCCAAAGGTCTTATTTTTGGCTCGATTCGAGCGCACCCGGCCATCGCAATCGCGAACGCGGCGTGCTCGGCGACCTCGCGAAAAAATCTGACGCAGCAGCTGCCGCGCGCGGCGAGCACGGCGTACCGACAATCGTTTTGGGAAGCGTCGACGCCATGTTGAAGTCGACCAACGTGGCAGCCACGGCTGCTGCAGCGGCGAGCACCGAGGAAGACGAGGACGCGGATCCTCCGCCCGCCGAACCGATGTCACAATGAGATCGGCTCGATGACCGACGACGTCGATGCGCTCGTCGCCGAGCAGCGACTGACCGCCGCTGCAGAATTGTGCACGAGCCGTGGTGAGCATTCGCGCGCGAGTCTTTTGTACGAACGCGCCTGCGCGTGGGATTTGGCGGCGACCGAAGCCTTGCTCGCAAACGAATGCGAGCGCGCGCTCGAGCTCGCGATCTTGGGTAAAAATGAGGCGATTTCGCGTTCGGCA
>JBDTFL010000828.1:0-6867 GCA_039937955.1 Polyangiaceae bacterium
GAAAAACCTCCTTTTGCTTCGTCAACAAGGAGGTTTTTCGATGCTCTCAAATTCCGAAAATCTCATCGTGTCTGCAAAGCGATGTGACAGCGAAGCTGGCACGAGCATTTGCGAATCAAAGTCCGAAGTCTGAAGTCCGAAGTCTCAAACCCGAAATCGAGCCTAATTTCCCACGACGCGTAATGCTTCGCGATCCAATGCGTCTCCCGCCAAAAAGCTCTTTCGTAAATGATCGAGCGCGTTGAGATTCGGTGCGCGTCCGCACGCGGTGCGCGCCTGAGCCACGAGCTTCTTTTCGGCGCGAGTGAGTCGTCCATCCAAAATCGCCGCGATGGACAGAATGCCGAGCACCAACGATTGCTCGTCGTGTGTGAGCTTCTCCAAACAGGCGATGAACTCGTGTGGATCGTCGAGGGACTGAGCGTCGATGTCTCCTACGAATTTGCGAACGCGGATCAAGAGCTCGATCAAGTTTGGATGCAGGTCGCGCGTGCGAACGATCGAGCTTGCGACCGCGCGCAGGGCCGCCGCGCGGCTGAGATCGGAGAGCGGAGGGGCCTCGAAGAAAAATGCATCGGTCATTTCTTCGGCTGCCGAAGGTCCCATCGCGCGCACGCGTGCCTCGCGCAAAATGAGCCATGCAACAATGCCGTTCCACGCAGCCGTCACCGGAACGGCGACGAGCGGCAAGAGCGACGCACGAAGAATGGCGCGGCCCAAAACTCTACGAAATAAGGCCTTTGCGAGAAAATTCGAGACGCTGACTTTTGCTTTGTAGACGACCGACGCGACGAACAATCCGAATTTGGAAGCCTCACGACGCGGGTCGATTCCGAAAACGGCGCCCGTCGGATTCGGCAATTCGAGAGCGGCGCGCGCCATCGCTTGCGAAACCGCGGTGCGTTCACCCTCTGGAAATAATTCGAGACCGGCAACGCGCGTGAGCTCGTGCACGGTCTTCAGACCATCCCAATACAAGTACGAAATCTCGACGACCGATGCGCATGCAGTTGCAACGCCGATGACCGTCCAAAGCTTGGCCTGCGTTTCCCAAGTCGCGTTCGCTGCTTCGGGATGAAGAATGTGGCGTGCGATGATCTCGGCGGTGGCCGACACGCACGTGGAGATTGCACCGGCAACTGCCGCGCGCGTGATGCCACTGCGGACCACGCGTCGAAGCTCGTGACGCTCTTGCGGATTGAGATACGCAACGCCGTCACCTGCGTCGATTTTTCCGTGGAACGTGGACAGCTTTCGGAAATAGCGAACGCCGAGCCGCTCGAGCAGCGGCAGCTCATCGGTGCGCAGACGGTCCATGGAAGCGCGTACTCTAGCGAAGACCATGGCCGTCGATCAGCGAAACACCTGGGCATGCGTCGACGATGGAATCTTCGAGGGCTCGCACCTCGAGAAATGTCCGATCTGCGGGGCCGACGTCTACGATCCTATGGGCAAGGATCGCGTGTTCATCACGGATTACGTTCACACCCTCCAAAGCTCGCGTCGCATGCGTCAGTGGTGGGCCAGCTCCGCGATCGGTTTGGTGTTGACGCTCGTGCTCACGGCGGTCGCGGGTGCCGCGCTCCTGAATCCGCTGACCTTCTTCGGCCTAGCCGCGCTCGCGTTTATCATGATCGATCGCGTTCGATTTTTTCGGCTCCCCGAGCCGCGCCAACGTCTCGAAAAATTCGTGTCGTCCGGCAACACCGTGTGGATTCGTGTTCTCACCAGCACGCCATTCTTCTTGTTCGTCTTCATCAGCGTCACCGCAGTTTTGGGCGTTTTTCCCGGCATTTCTGCGGCGTTTACGAACGGCGAGATGGTGCCGGAAAACATCCGGCACGGGCGCGCGCTCTGGACTCTAGTCACCGCGATGTTCTTGCACGAGGGCTATGCGCACCTCGCCGGCAACTCGTTCTTCCTATTGATGTACGGCATCCCCATCGATCTTCGTTTGGGCCGTCTCAAATGCTTCGCCATTTTTCTGCTGGCCGCGCTCGCCGGAAATCTCGCCGAGGCGTGGCTGACGGCAACACCGTCGGAGCACTCACTAGGAGCGAGCGGTGGCATCCTCGGCATCTTCGGCGCGAGCCTTCTCGTCGACCCGCGGTTTCGATCCGGCCCGGGCTTCGAGCGCAATCGCGCGATCGCACGATTTTTTTTCGGCGTGGTTGCCATGGTGGTGATCTCTTCGATCGATTACGGGACGAACGACAACGTCGCGTGGCGCGCACATCTCGGTGGTTTGCTCGTCGGGTGTTTGATCGGTGCGGCCTGGAGCCAACGCGACGAATCAGCTGATTTCAAGGCATTTCAGCGATTGCTCAAGGGCGTCTGATCAAATCCCCTGCATTGTCTCGTGCATCAGCCAGTCGACGACGCTGCGCAAGTCGTTCGTTTTTTCGAAGACCTCGACCTGCTTGTGCCCGCTGGTTCCGCTTTTCACGATGTCCAAAATCTTCGCGACCTCTTTTTGCGTACCGAAGATCTGCGCTGCCTCGTCAACGAACTCGACCAGCTCCGCAGCGAGATCCGCGAACGGACGCTCTTGGCGTTTTCCGAAATCGATCATCTGCGCGTCGGTCGAGAAACGCAGCGCGCGCCATTTGTTTTCTTCGATGAGCCCGCGTGAGTACGTGCGCCAGGCGGTGTTGCGGCGATACATCAAGTAGAGCTTCGCCATGAGCGCTTGAACGAGCGCCACGATCGCGATGGTGTGATCCATGTTGGTCGGCATGTCGCAGATGCGCACTTCGACGGTGTCGTACAAATAGTGCGAGCGCACGTCCCACCAAATGCGTTTGCCGTTGTCGATGCAGTTCGTCTTCACGAGCAGGTCGACGAAGTTGTTCAATTGCTCGGGGCTGTCGAACTCGTCGGGAATGCCGGTGCGCGGAAACCGCTTGAAAATCTGGGTCCGCGTGCTCATGAGTCCGGTTTTTCGGCCCATCCAAAACGGCGAGCTCGTCGTGAGCGCGAGCAGGTGCGGCAAGAAATAACGAATCTGATTCGTGAGCGCGAGCGCGACTGCTTTGTCCTTGATGCCGACGTGCACGTGCAAACCGAAGATCAGATTTGCACGCGCCACGTCTTGCAGGTCGTGGACGATGTTGTGATAGCGCGCGTTGTCGGTGATCTCTTGCTGCTTCCAGTCGCTGAACGGGTGCGTGGAAGCTGCGACGATTCGCAAGCCGCCTTTTTGCGCGAGACGATTCAGCTCGCCGCGCATTTCCACGAGCTCGCTGCGAACCTCACCCAAATTTTTACAGATGGTGGTGCCGACCTCGACGACCGACTGATGCATCTCGGTGCGAATGCGTTCGCGCAAAACGGACTTGCCGTCCTCGAGCAAACGCGAAATGTAACTTTTGAGCTCGCGCGTTTCCGGGTCGACGATTTGATATTCTTCTTCGACGCCGAGCGTGAATTGGTCGTCGATCATGATTCCCCGTTACGGTCGGGCAACGAGGAGGTCGGCTTCACGAAACGCCTTGAAACAGGGGCGATCGACATTGGTCCACCAAGGCCACCCGCCTCGAGGTACGCACGAAAAGAATACTTCGTGTCGTTGATGCGGCCGTCGCGTGCGGCCTGCATGCAGAACCGCGCCATCTCGTCGACGATCTGGTGGAAGTATTTCGGAAGCACCGAGCGCACGCACATGTCGGGTGCGGGATTCGTGAAATCGATCGCGTAAGGCACGCCGTCGCGGATCGCGAACTCGACCGAGTTCATGTCGTAGCCGAGGGAATGATTGATCGCGCGTGCGTCCTCGATCACGCGATTGCGCAGCACGTTCGGCATGAAGTTGTCGTTCTCGAGATAGCAGCGACGACGCGGGTCGTATTGGATCGGCAAGATCCAATCTTTTCCGATGCAAACGCAGCGCACGTACTCCTCGAAATCGATGAGCTCTTGGAGCGTCATCACCGACTGGCCGCTCGCGTCGTAGTCGCGCATCAGCTCGTGCATGTTGTTGACGCGAGAAACGCCCTTCCAACCGCCGCCGTCTGCGGGCTTCAAAATCGCCGGAAATTTCACGTAATCCGCGATCGCGTCCCAATCGAGCGGGTACTCCAAATTGTTCAGTGAGCGTTTCGGATCGATCGACGCTTGATAGTCTTTTTGCGGAAGCATCACGGTGCGCGGAACCGCAACCCCGATCTTCGACGCGAGTGAAAAGCCGAAAAATTTTTCGTCGGCACTCCACCAAAATGGATCGTTGATGACGAAGGTGCCGGAGAGCGCCGCCGCTTTGAGATGAAAGCGGTAGTGCGGAACCTCGTGACTCAGTCGATCGACGAGCACGCGATACGGCGATTGAAATCCTTCCGCGCGCGTCGATCCGATTTTCGCAATCTCCGCACGGAAGCCCGGCGTCTCGTTGACCTTCGCGATGAACGCGGCAGGGAAGGTGTCTTCCCATCCGACGATGAGCCCAATTTTTTCAGTCACAGTCGTAGTCTCAAGGACTTCCGAGCATGCTGGCAAGGCCGATCGACCGACTAGGGCGATATCGCGAACGACTCGCGATCACGCGGGAATTTTCGAAGCTTACCAGGGAAAGCGGTCCTTATTTCCGGATCGTCACCGGCCTCCAACTGAAATTCCTGACCGACCAAATAATCTCGAGCTCGCAGATTCCAACTCGCTAACGAACGAAGAACGACCACGAAATCGGTTGGTTGCTCCAAATCTTCGCGCAGCGAGCCACCCAGCAAGGGCGGAATTTTTACCGAAAAACATTGGCCCGGTTTTGCGTCGACTCCTTTTGCGCGCAACCCTTGAACGAGATTCATGCGAACCAAGGATCGCGTGAACGCCTCATCTTGCAGCCGCGCGCGAAAGTCGTCGTTCCCGGTAGCCAACTTTTCCACGACTCCGAAATTCGTATCTAGAAAATAGACCGCGTTGGTGCGATCGATCAGAAACACGTCGCAAGTGAGCGTGAGCCCGACTGCTCGAAGATCCGTGAGCTTTTCGAGCCACGTCCACGCCGACATCGCATTGGCCAGGGACGGCAGATCCACTTTCGCCATGTAGTCGTCGAAGCGCACCGTATCGCCCTTTGCGTGCGTCGTTGCCTCGGGAGACAAGGACTGCGAGGTAGCGATGGACTCGGGCTTCGACGAGGTGCGGTTCGAGCTTTTGCAAGACACGCATGACGCCGTGATGAAAAGCAACGCGAGGCGAGATCCGACCAAGAGCGAAATCCCCTTATTTTTACGTCATTCGAGAAATACTGAGAGCCGAGGCTATGCGGCGCCGTCCAAACAAGTGACGGTCAATGATCCGTTGCTTCCGTTTGAAAGCGTCAAACGGCGACGTCGAAATCCTGCATCGCCTGCTCGGGCACGTCGAGTGGCCGCAGCCCGCGCACTTTTGCGATCTCGTTGAAGCGATGGGTGAGCCAACCCGGAATCATGAGCGCGAACGTGCGCGCGAGCCGCGTGGGATTGGCGAGGCTCTTCACCATCTTATCGTAGAGGTGCGCGCCGTATGCACTCTCGACCGTTGCGGCGTGCTCGGGATTTTCAATCCACGCGAGGACGCCGGCTTTGTCGGCCTCCGGATGGAACTGAACGCCGTCGATGCCCTTCGAAAACGACATTCCCAAAACGGCGTCGCCGCGGTTCACGATCGCTTTGCCATGCGACTCGGTCGACAAAATGGAACCGCCGAGCGCCGAGAGTCGAACCTGATCGGGATTCACTGCCTCCCAGTTGCGATGCTCCCAGGTGAAGAGACGATAACCGAACGGCGCGTAATACCCGTGTTTTTGCCCGGCATTCGTGATGTACGCGGGCATGACGCCGAACTTCGTGGTCTGGCGCTTTTGCATTTCGGCGACTTTGAAATGCAGCACCGCGATCTCGAACGAGTGGCACACGAGAAATGCCTTCGGTGCGGTCTCGGTGTTCTTGATATTTTTCTCGACGACGCTGTCCAAAAATTTTCGGTAGCCGAGGCACCACTCGTCGTCGTCGAAGCCGTCGTGCGGTGAGCCTGGCCCGCCGGACGAAAGAATGATGTCCGCGTCGTCGCCCGGAAGCTCACCCAAATTGCGCGGCTGCACGTGACGAAAGCTGACGTCGAGATCCGGATTTTTTTCGCGCACTCGCTTGGCAAACGCGTCGTTCAACCGACGAAAGCAGCGGGTCGCCTGGTTGGCAACGCCGTTGTTCATGTCGACGAGGCAGATACGAAGAGGTTGTGGCGGCATCGATAAAAGGCCCACGCGAGGCTAATGCAGTGTACTCGAAGCACTGGTTTCTGGCACTAAAACGGCGGCCTTTTTACTGGCAATGCGGCTATGCGCCGATTGTCTTTTTACCGGCAATGCGGCTATGCGCCGATTGCAATGAGCGACCCTTGAAGAAAGAACGGCAGCCGGATCATCAAGTTAAGGCCGAAATTGAGGGCCAAATTCAGCTTGAATCCAACGCACGCATTCCTGCCGCGCCGTTGCGGTCACAAGATGCGTCTCACGATCCTCGTTCGCGTGCGCCACTTCCGATCGGCGAGCGCATCGGCGCGCACGACAAATTCACCGGCCGCGGCGTCGTGTGTGCGTTTTTGGACTCTGGATTTTATGCGCATCCCGATCTGACCACGCCGCACTCGCGGGTGCATGCGTACTTCGATTTGATGAGCGGAAAATCCGGCGTAGAGCTCCTCGAGCAACCCGACGCATCTTCATGGCACGGCATGATGTCGAGCGTCGTCGCCGCAGGAAACGGCGCGTTGTCGGGCGGTCGCTTCAAATCGCTCGCTCCTGATCTCGGTTTGGTTTTGTGCAAAGTCGGAACGCTCTCGCGCGTGCATCATGACGACATCGCGCGCGGCATCGAATGGGTGATTTTGAAT
>JBDTFL010000829.1:0-6399 GCA_039937955.1 Polyangiaceae bacterium
AGGCCTCCGGTGCACACGATGATTTTTGCGAACCGCCCGAGTCGTTCGAGCGTGGACACGATGCGTCCGCGATCGTCGTCGACGACGACGTCCTCGACGACCTCGAAGCCGAGATCGGTCAGGCCTCCGCAAAGCCAGGAAGCGTTGGTGTTCGTGAGCTCACCGCGTGTGAGCTCGGTCCCGATACATAAAACGGCACACGTCATTTAGGGACAAACGAGCTTAGGGCAGATCGTAGGCGCAGCGGAAGCCGATCGTCTTGTCACGTGCGGCAGGATTTACGACGCGCCGCTCCCAGGTCCGAAGCTCGGTCGCCAAAGCCGTTTCGTACGATCCGCCGAGCACGACCCCGCTGCTCGCGTCGGCTGCGTCATTGGTCGTCACCCACTCCGCGACGTTTCCGGCGAGATCATGAATGCCATTCGGCGTGTCGCCAGAAGCATGGGATCCCACGGAATCTGGGCCGTCCGCATTTTGCGCGCAGGGTCCCGACGAGAGTCCCCACGCCGCGCGCCTGCAAACCGCTCCCGTGTCTCCCCACGGGTAGCGTCGTGTTTTTTCTCCGGCAGCGGCCGCGAGCCACTCGTCTTCGGTGGGCAATCGTCCGCCGCGTGATTTGCAAAATGCCTCGGCGTCGGCGCGCGAAATTTCCGAAGCTGCACGAGCCGCATCGTTGGTTGCATGTTGCACATGTCCGACGGTCGCTTCGAATGCGTCGATTCGAAATTTCGACACGTGCACATTACGCGGTGAAACACGGCCTTCCGCTTCCCAATCGGAAGGGCCGAGCACGAATGACGTTTCCGGAATTTCGATTTTCAGATCCGGCGCGTCGCAAATTCCATTTTGTATCGCGAGCGGTGGCGGACAACCTACCGGAAGGCAGCGCGCATTCCACGCGGCGAAGCCTGCGTCGCACATAGCGCCCTCATAACGATGCTGCTTCACGATGATGAGCCCCGCGATCAGCGCACCGACGAGAACGACTAGAAGCGCTGCACGCCGCACGTGAGCACGCCGATCTTCTCGATTTCGAGCGTGCCGCCGTCCCACGGCGCTTTTGTGAAAAAGCGTGCGACGTTCTCCTCGAGACGAGCAAAAACACTATCGTGTGCGTTCGTGGCGACCCGCGCGATTTGCATGGGCGAAAAGCTACCACCTTGAACGAGGAACCGTGACGACCGAAACGACGTCGAGCTTGGGCGATGAGGCAGACGCCGCCGACGCGCCGAAAAAAGCGAATCTGCGGCGCTTCATTCCGTTGGTCGTCATCGCTGCGATCGCGGCCGGCTACGGTGGATTCAATCTTTATCAGCGCACGCGTCCTTACGAGTGGAGCGGCACCGTCGAGGCACGCACGATCACGGTCGGATCACGCACGGGCGGTCGCGTGAAAGAGGTCCTCGTTCACGAAGGCGACAAAGTCACCGCAGGCCAACCGCTGGTGGTGCTCGAGCTCGGAGATTTGACGGCGCAGCGTTTGATGGCGGCCGGCGCGCTCGAAGAAGCACAAGCCGCGCTCGACAAAACGATGAAAGGTGCGCGGCCGGAAGAAATCGAGGCTGCAAAAGCACGCGCAGCAACGGCAACCTCGGCGCTCGAAGAATCGAAGGCGGGCGCACGCAGCGAAGAGATCGCGGGAGCGAATGCGCGCCTCGTGCAAGCGCAAGTGGCGGCCGACAAAGCGCAAGTCGACGCGAGCCGCGCTCACAAGCTCGTCGCATCCGGATCCATCGCGCAGGCCGAAGCGGACAACTACGACTCGGCATTGAAGGGCGCCATTGCACAACGTGATTCGCTCCAACAAGCGCTCGATCAGCTGAAAAATGGCGTGCGCGTCGAAGAAATCTCACAAGCGCGCACTCGCGCGATCGAAGCGCAGGCCAGCATGAAATTGGTGGAGGCGGGCTCGCGCATCGAGGACATCAAAGCGGCGCAAGGTGCAGTGGATGCGGCGAAAGGCCGACTCGATTCCATCGACGTGATGATCGGCGAGCTGACGATCGTTTCGCCGAACGCAGCGCGCGTGGAGTCACTCGATCTTCGTCCGGGCGACATTCTCGCGCCGAGCGCAGCAGCAGCAACCGTGCTCGAGGATGATCAGCTTTACGTGCGCATTTACGTTCCCGAAACGCGCATCGGCCTGATTCATCTCGGCGCAGAGGTTCCGATCTCGGTCGATTCATTTCCGAATCGCACGTTCAAAGGCGTGGTCGAGCACATCAACACCGTCGGCGAATACTCGCCGCGCAATCTGCAAACGGCAGACGAACGCGCGGATCAAGTTTTCGCGACGCGCATTGGCGTGCGTCAAGGCATCGACGAGCTCCGCGCCGGCATGGCGGCGTTCATCACCGTGCCGAAATGAACGCGGAAGCATCCGGCGAAAATGCCATCGTCGTGAACGACGTCACGCGTAAATTCGGCGACTTCAAAGCGCTCGACCGCGTGAACCTCGTCGTTCAAACTGGCTCGATTTACGGGCTTTTGGGGCCCAACGGCTCGGGCAAGTCGACGCTCATTCGAATCTTGTGCGGATTGCTCGCGCCTTCGG
This sequence comes from Polyangiaceae bacterium, assembly GCA_039937955.1. Taxonomy (GTDB): domain Bacteria; phylum Myxococcota_A; class Polyangia; order Polyangiales; family Polyangiaceae; genus JAICXU01. The sequence goes on from JBDTFL010000829.1 coordinate 2,555, forward strand.
GCGGCACGGCGAGCGTGCTCGGATTGGACGTGGCCACGCAGGGCGAGGAGATCCGAAAAAACATCGGGTACATGAGCCAGAAATTCGCGCTCTACGAAGATCTCACGGTCGAAGAGAATTTGGATTTCTACGGAAGCATCTACGGCCTCACCGGAAAACGAAAAAAAGAACGCCGCCAAGCAGCCATCGATCTCACGCACATCGGCCCATACATGAATCGGCGCGCGGGGCAGCTGTCGGGCGGTTGGAAGCAACGGCTCTCGCTCGGAGCAGCGCTGATGCACGAGCCGCGCGTGATTTTTTTGGACGAGCCGACGGCCGGCATCGATCCAGTCGCGCGTCGCGAGCTTTGGGATTTGCTCTTTCGGCTCGCGGCGAACGGCATCACGTTGCTCGTCACCACGCACTACATGGACGAAGCCGAGCGATGCGGTGAGGTCGGTTATCTCTACTTGTCGAAGATGATCGTGTCAGGAACGCCCGAGGATTTGAAGCGTCTTCCTGCGGTAAATCACCCCGGATCGAGGCGCGTCGAAATCGAAACGCACCGAAGCGCCGCAGCGATGGCCTGGCTGCAAACGCAGAAGTTTTGTAGCGACGCGACGATCTTCGGGCAGAACGTGCACGCCGTCATCGACGCGAATTTGAGCGACGACGATCTCGCGGATCGCTTGCATCATGCAAGCTTTTCGAAGGCGAGCGCGCGTGCGATTGCACCGTCGCTCGAGGACGTCTTCGTGACCCTCACCCAGCAAGAAGCTGCGAGCCGAACATGATTGGCTCCGTATGGACGTCGTTCGTCGCGATTTTCAAAAAAGAATTTCTGCACATCCGAAGAGACCGCGCGACCTTGATGACCGCGCTCTCCATTCCGATTTTTCAGATGATCCTGTTCGGGTTCATCGATCAAACGGTGCGCGATGTTCCGACCGTGATCGTCGACCAGGATCACACGCAGTACAGCCGCGAGCTCATGGATCAACTTCGCGCGACGAAGACGTTCAAGATCACGCGCGTCACTCCCGACCCTCGCGTTGCGCGTGACGACATCATCGCCGGCCGCGTTCGCGTCGGGATCGTCATTCCGCCCGATTATCACGACACGCACGCGCGCAATCTTCCCAGCAAAGTGCTCGTGCTCATCGACGGATCGGATTCGAACGTGAGCGCTCAAGCGCTCGCATCCGTCAATGGCATCGCGTCGCAGACGAGCGTCGAAACCCTGAAAAAAGCCGATCCGAATGCCGATCAGCCGCTCAGCGTGCAGCCGATTATTTTGTTCAACCCCGAAGGTCGCACCGCCAATTTCATCATTCCCGGCCTGATCGCGATCCTTCTGCAAATCGTGGCGATCGTTCTCACGGCCATCGCCATCGTACGTGAGCGTGAAAAAGGGACTCTCGAGCAATTGCTCGTCACGCCTGTCAATCCGCTCGGGCTGATGCTCGGAAAGCTCGCGCCGTATTTGCTGCTCGGACTTTTCGAAACGGCGATGGTTCTGTTTGCGATGCGTTTCGGCTTCGGCGTTCCCATTCGCGGCAGCCTGATCTTCTTGTTCTTCGTCGCGACGATTTATTTGTTCGCGCTGCTCGCGATGGGGTTGCTCGTTTCATCACGCGCCGAATCGCAAGCGCAGGCGATGCAGCAAGCACAGATGTTTTTCTTGCCGTCGATTTTCTTGAGCGGCTACATCTTCCCGGTCGCGGGTTTGCCCTTGCCGCTCTATTTGATCGGACGCGTGCTACCGGCCACGCACATGATCGAAATCATGCGCGGCATCGTGTTGCGCGACGCTGGTTTTCACGAGCTCTGGCCGAACGTGCTCGCGCTTGTCGTCATCAGCACGGTCTTGATGACGCTCAGCGTGCGACGTTTCAAAAAAGTCGCGCTCTAAAAAAAGCAGCGCAACTCGATCGTGCATATCGCAAATCGCCTTATTTTTAGCCTGCGTCGATGTCGTCGGTGCTCGTGCTGCTGCCACCGCTGACCGGCGTGGAGGTCGGTAACGATTGGCTGGTAGCGACGCACGTGATCGTGACCGTTTGACCGTCGACTGTGACGGTCACGGTGAACCGTCCATTACCGCCGCTCCAGGTGTCAACCTCGTCGCTCGTCGTGTCGGTGCTCGTGACGGCGCCACCGCATTCCAACGTCGTCGCGGGCACTTCACCTTGAGTGCCGATGACGCCGCATCCGTTCGCAGCGGGTACCAGCCCGAGCAACGACGCTTTGTTTTCCGAGCCGGGAACGACGCACGAATAAACTCCGCCGCACGAGAGACACGACGTGTCCGACGACGGTCCGCCCGGAGAATCTTGTTTTGAATTGCCGGGCCCGTCTTGATTGGAGCTTCCGGGAGGCTCGTAACCGTTACCCGGATTGTCGGTCGACGAATTCGGAATGCCATCAGGACCACCGCGCAAACTCGTCGCTTGTCCCGCACCACCAGAGCACGCGGCAATCAAAGCGAGCGTGCAGCAAATGGATGTTATCGGGGCGCGCATTTAGAAATAGTACAACGCGGAGATGTTGTTGACGAAGATTGCCCACGGCGCACCTTGTACGCTGGTTCCGAGCGTCGTCGCCGTAACCGACTCGCTCGTGTTGCCTTGCGAGACCTTCCACGCTTGATGCGTGAAGTACGCGCCGACACTCGCTTGCAATGAAAGTTGCGGGACGCCGATGAAGCCGAAGTAAATTTCGGTGCCTACGCGCGCGCCCAAATCGAGCCGAAATCCGCTGAGATTCGTGTCGGGCGTATTCGCCGCTGCAGCCTTGATGGTGCCGGACGTGAAGCCGACGTTTGCTTCAGGAATGAGCTCGAAGCTGTAATGCTTGCCGTGCGAGAACGCGAGCGGCACGCCGCCGTGGAGCGCGAAGCCCAGGCTGCTCGGCTGGTCGGTGTCGACCTCGGTGTTGCCGTTGTTTACCGCGGTGCCGCCACTTGCGAGCCCGAAACCGATACCGCCGTCGATACCGATCATGCGATTGAGCCAATAGCGAACGCCAATGACCGGCGCGGTGATCGTGTTCTGCGCGAACCCGGCCGCACCGCCTCCTCCAGCGGGAGCTGTGAGGCTACCGATCGGCAGCTGCGAAATTCCCATGTATCCTACAGCGAAATGTCCGATGACGCCTTCGTGGTCGGGTGTGTTCGAGTCCGCTGATTCAGTCGCAGATGCAACGACGGGCGTGGGTGCCGAGGTCGATGTCGAAGCGGAGGTCGTCGCGCTCACCGTGGTGGGCGGCGTCGGCGGTGGAGGCGGCGTCGATACACTCGCGGACCCTTCGGCCGTCTGCGCAAATGCATTCTGAGCTCCACAAAGAACCAAACCGAACGCTGCAATCTTGAACCCCAAACGTGCCATCACGATCCTCCCTTTCGGCGCCTCGCCTCGAGCCGGCTCTTCCCGGCTACTGCGAATTGGCCACAGCTCACAGAAGGCGGCCAAGTTCCCGGGCAAATGCGCCCCGTTCTTTTTGGCGGGCGTCTTGGAGGAATTTCTGCGCGCTGCGTTGAACGCGCGGTTGTCGGCGCGCGTCCAAGCCTCTGCTAGTCTCACTGTTCTGGGCGGGACCTTCTTAACGACTCGAGGTGTTCGATGACGAAGACGAGCGTCGCCGTCGCGTTGCTTTTTGCGCTTTCTTCCGCAGCCGCGTGTAGTGATCAGCGGACCGACTCCGAATCCATCGCGAGCTCCAAAGCCGCGATTCAAGGCGGAACGAACGACCCTGACCATCCGTTCGCCGTCGGAATTTGTCTCGAGGTCGGCGACAAGAGCGGCTGTGAGAACGGTACATCCGGAATTTGCTCAGGCGCGCTCATCGCGCCGAACTTGGTCGTC
>JBDTFL010000830.1:0-5102 GCA_039937955.1 Polyangiaceae bacterium
CCATTTCTGAATTTGTCTAAAACACCTATTTTTTAGCCGGTTTAGCGACGCACTGCGTCGCAAAGGAAATTTCAAATGACGACTCCAACCGATTCGACTCCCGTCATTCCGCAAGCTCCGCAGTCGCGTAATTCGCTGACCGGTTTGCCGAAGGAGTACGACTTTTTCAAAGTCGTTCAGGACTATCTCGAGGTCGCCGCAAAGGTGATCAACCTCGAAGCGTATGTCGGCACCATTTTGAGCCAACCGAAGAACGAGATCATCGTCAACTTCCCCGTTCGCATGGACAACAACGAGGTACGCCTCTTCAAAGGGTACCGCGTGCAACACAACAACTTGCTCGGCCCGTTCAAGGGCGGGATGCGTTTCCACCCGCAAGTTTCGCTCGACGACGTGAAGGCGCTCGCCGCGATGATGACGTGGAAGAGCGCGCTGCTTCGCTTGCCGTTCGGCGGCGGCAAAGGCGGAATCAAATTCGATCCGAACAGCGTCTCGCGCCACGAGCTGCAAAAAATCACGCGCCGTTTCACCCACGCGCTCGGAAGCAACATCGGTCCGGATTACGACATCCCGGCGCCCGACGTGGGAACCAACAGCCAGACGATGGCGTGGATGATGGACACCTATTCGAACATGGTCGGCAGCTATCAAAAGCAGTCGATGAAGGGCGTCGTCACCGGCAAGCCTGTCGCGAGCGGCGGAACGTTGGGACGCGGAAAAGCGACCGGCCAAGGCATGGTCTACACGTTGATTGAGTGGGCAAAAGAGACGAATTTCCAGCTCGAAGGCTCGACGATGAGCGTTCAAGGTTTCGGAAACGTCGGCTCCAACGCCGCGGTGATTTTGGCGAAGCTCGGCGTCTCGACCGTCGCGGTCGGTGATCACACGGGCTACCTCTACAACCCGGAAGGCTTCAACGCGCACAAGCTGCAAGACCACGTTGCCGCTCACGGATCGATCGCCGGTTACCCGAACGGCAAAGCGATCTCGCGTGAAGAATTCTTCTCGACGAAGGTCGACATCTTCGCTCCGAGCGCACTCGAAAATCAGATCAAAGAAGCGGAAGCCCGCGCGCTGCAGTGCAAGGTCGTCGTCGAGGGCGCAAACGGCCCGACCAATCCGGAAGGCGAAAAAGTTTTGCTGAATCGCGGCATCGCGATTTTGCCGGACGTGCTCGCGAACTCCGGCGGCGTCACCGTCAGCTACTACGAGTGGGTTCAGAACAAGCGCTCGGAGTCGTGGACCGAAGAAGAGGCCGACGCGAAATTGGAACGCGCCATGATGCGCGCCTACCGCGAGGTAAGCGATTTCGCTCGACAAAAGAAGGTCGATTTGCGAATCGCCGCATACGCGCTCGCGTTGCAACGAATTGCAGCGGTCTACGCGGAACGCGAAATTTTCCCCTGAGATTCAGAGGTTTTTTTAGGAACTAGGTGCGCGTTTTTAGTTCGCACCTAATTCTCTAAACAAAATAAAAAAAGAGTTACGCGAGCTGCTTCAAAATCGTGTCCGCGCCGCTCACTTCGAATTTTCCGGGCGCCTCGACGTTCACCTGTTTCACGATGCCGTTGTCGACGAGCAGCGAGAAGCGCTGCATGCGCACGCCCATGCCATGTGCGCTGAGATCCAAATCGAGGCCGAGCTTCTTCGCGAATTCGGCGCTGCCGTCTCCGAGAAAGCGGAGCTTGCCCATCGCTTTTTCGTCGCGACCCCACGCGGCCATCACGTAGCCGTCGTTTACGGAGATGCACCAAACTTCATCGATACCCTTGTTTTTGAGGGCATCCAGCTCTTTCACGTAACCGGGGACGTGCTGCGCCGAGCACGTGGGCGTGAAGGCGCCGGGCAATCCGAAGATGACGATCTTTTTGCCTTTGCTCGCGTCGTGCACGCCGACCTTCAAAGGCGGAAGCGGACATGCGTCGCCGAATTCGAGTGATTCATAAAGAGCTGCGTCGGGAAGCTGGTCACCAATCTTGATCGTCATGCCTGCGTCTTAGCCTGAAAGCGAGTCGACGAGAATCGCTCTCCACCCTATCGTCTCGCCCGTGAGGACCCTTTATTCGATTCATCATTCCCCGTGGTCGGAACGCGCGCGCTTTGCTCTGCTTCATCACAAAGTCGACTTTCGCGAACGCGAGCACGTGCCCATGATCGGAGAAATTCCGCTCCGCATTCGCGCTGGCAAGTGGAGCGGAAAGCTCAGTGTGCCGCTGCTCATGGACGACGGCAAAACCGTGCAAGGCTCGCTTGCGATTGCCGAGCATGTCGACAGCTACGGAAAAAGCACGCCCCTCGTACCGAACGAAAAACGAGCCGAAATCAGCGCCTTTTTCGACGAAATCGAGGATGCGATGTGCGCCGCCCGCGAGCGCTTCACGCACGGGCTCCGGTCGGACGCCGAGGCGCAAAAAGAAAGCGCGCCCGGTTTTTTGCGTGCGATTGGAATGGCTGGCCCCGCGGTTTGGCTCGGAAGCCGGTTCATCGTGAGCAAGTACGACGCGAATGCCGGGTCGGTCTACGACCGCATTCATCGCGGGCTCTCGACGATTCGCAGCGCCGTCGAAAAAACCGATTACGTGCTCGATTCATTTTCATTCGCCGACATCATCGGCGCGAGCGCCGTTCAGGCGGTGCATCCGTTCGACGACAAATATTTGCCGATTCCGCCAGGCACGAAACGGCTTTGGAGCCACGAAGAGCTCTCGCAAGAATTTGCAGACGTCATCGCGTGGCGCGATCGCATCTACGAAAAGCATCGCCCGCTCGCTGCTTCGTAAAACTGCCATATTTCAGCGGATTGACGGTCGATTGGAGGGCGCACTTCTCGCCGTGCCGCCGGTCGATGACGAAGATCCTCCGCTGACTCCAGGCGACGCGGGCGTACGGGAGGCGTTGGTGGCTGCGCTCGCAGCTGGCTCAGCGCCGGTGGCCACTTTGCACGCGCTCACGTTCGAGCCGAGTGAATCGTGAGCCCATGTTTCCACGCCGTGCGCGGCGGTCAGGCATGCGTCGTTCGCGCTGACCGCGCTGTATCCGTGAGCCTCGCGTTCTGCCGTTGCCGGCGAGCCGACCGCGCAGAGCAAATCACACGAGTACGCGTAACAAGAATTGACGTGGCTGGAGCCGCTTTGCGTGTGGAGCTTCGCGCTCGACGTGTGGAGATGTTTCTTCGAGGCGGTGCCATCATCGCCGCTTCCATCGTCTCCGCTCCCATCGTCTCCGCTGCCGTCGTCGCTCGAGCTGTCATCGCTCGATCCGGATCCGTCGTCTCCGCTGCCGTCGTCGTACGAGCCGTTGTCGCCGCTTCCATCGTCGCCGCTGCCGTCGCCGTAATAGTTGCCGGATCCGTCGTCGCCACTCGAACCGCCGCCGCTACTCGCGCTTTCGTTGCTGTAGTCAGTGCCGTCGTCGCCGGGATCGTACCAGCCGCCCCCGTAGTCTCCGCCGTACCACGGCGCCCCGCCGACGACCGTGAGACCACCGCCGACGTAGCTGTATTGGTGGGTGCCGCATCCGTTCGCGTTCGACGCGTTGCCTCCACAACCCGCTAAAAACGAGCCGAATAGCGCAAAAGCAGCGAGTGAAAGAGCAGGGGCAACGCGGGGCATAGGGGTCTACTCAGCAACCGTCATTCCAAGTATACCGGGCTGGCGATGGCGTATGTGCAGACTCGGCTTGGCCGCTGGTTTTTCGAAGAACGGGGGAATCCGAACGGACCGCCGGTCGTGCTGGCGCATGGGCTGCTCTTCGATCGCACGATGTGGAACGGGCAGACCGACGCGCTCGCGAAGCTCGGGGCGCGCATCGTCGTCGTCGACCATCCAGGCCACGGCAACAGCGAGGTGCCGCCGCCGTTTTCGCTCGATGATCACGCACGCGCGTTCGTCGACGCGCTCGACGCTTGGAAGATCGAACAGACGGTTTTGGTGGGTTTGTCGTGGGGCGGCATGCTCGCGATGCGCGTCGCGATCGCGAATGCCGCGCGCGTGAAGGCCATCGTCCTCGCCGACACCACGGCGGCTGCCGAGCCGCGCGCGAATCGCATCAAGTATCGTGCGCTCGCTTCGTTCGAAAAACATTTCGGATTGCCGCCCGCGCTTGCCCGTTCGCAAATTGCGCCGCTTTTGTTTTCGGCCGGTGCGCTTCGCGATCGTCCGGAGCTTTACGAGCATTGGGAGAAGCGGCTCGCCGGTTTTTCGCGTCTCGGAGTTTATCGAGCGGCGAAGGCCGTGGTGCTCGACCGCGAAGAAATCAGCTCGAAATTAGGGCAGATCAACACGCCAACGCTCGTCATCTGCGGAACTGACGACGTCGCCCAACCGCCGGTGGAGAGCGAAAAAATCCAAGCGGGCATCAAAAACGCCAAGCTCGAAATGATCCGCGGCGCAGGTCACATGAGCGCGATCGAAGATCCAGAAGCGTTCAATGCGCTTCTCGTTCCGTTCGTCAGCGCACACCTTTCGTGAGGGTTCGGGCATGATCATTCGTCCGCTCGAGGCCGGCGAAGAAGAGGCCGTCGCGAAGCTCGCACACGCTGCGTTCCGCGTCGGTACGGCGTTGCCAGGCGAAAGCGACCACGCGCATTGGCTTCGCTACTACTCCGAAAATCCGCACGTCACCGGAGGCGAAACGATCATCGCCGCAGACTCCGGAAAAATGTTGGCCGCTGCCACCGCGTTGCAGCTCGAGATGGCGCTCGGCGGTGTGGATGTTCCGATGCGCGGGTTCGCTGCCGTCGTCGTTGCGCCCGACGCACGAAGGCGCGGCGTTGCGGATGCGGTCATGCGCGAAACTTTGTCGAGGCTCAAAAAGCGCGGCGAGGTCTTCACCATGCTGCGCCCGTTTAAGATGTCGTTTTACCGTAAATTTGGCTTCGGATCGTGCGAGAGCATCGACGTGGTGCGCGCAACACCCGCGCAGCTTCCCGACTCGAAGGAGCGCCTCCATGTTCGCAGCTACGACGCGACGAAACAGTTTTCGGAGCTCGCACGCGTGTACGACGAAGCACGCTCAAAAAATACACGCGGCGCCGGAGCATTGAAGCGCACGCCTTACTGGTGGGAGAAACGCGTGCTGCGCGGCCAGCCCGACGTCGTCGT
>JBDTFL010000831.1:0-3335 GCA_039937955.1 Polyangiaceae bacterium
GAACGGCTACGAGGTCGAGGTCGCCGACAGCGGAGAATCCGCGCTCGTGCTGGTGGACAGCTTCGGACCCGACGTGATTTTGACCGACGTGCGAATGCCGAAAATGGGCGGCTTGGATTTGCTCGCCACGCTGCGCGCGAAACAAAACATGGCGACGGTGATCGTCATGAGCGCATACGGAAATGTCGACCTCGCGCTCGAGGCGATGAAAGCGGGCGCTTACGATTACGTGGGCAAACCGTTCAAGCCGGACGAGATCGTGCTCGCACTGAAGAAGGCAGAAGAGCGCGAATCATTGCGCCGCGAAAACGCCGCGCTCAAGAGTCAGATTCGATCCGAGAGCCAGTTCGAATCGATTTTGGCGAAGAGCGCGTCGATGCAGGAGATCTTTCGCACCATCACGAAGATCGCCGACTTCAAGACCACCGTCCTGATCAGCGGCGAGAGCGGCGTCGGCAAAGAGCTCGTCGCCAAGGCAATCCACGCGCGCTCGAGCCGTAAAAATGGGCCTTTCGTAGCGATCAACTGCGGAGCCATTCCCGAAAATCTTTTGGAGAGCGAGCTGTTCGGCCACAAAAAAGGGGCGTTCACCGACGCCAACTCCGACCGACGCGGCCTGTTCGAAGAAGCCACCGGCGGCACTTTGTTCCTCGACGAAATCGGCGAGCTGCCGCTCAACTTGCAGGTCAAAATCCTCCGCGCGCTTCAAGAGGAGACGATTCGGCGGCTCGGCGATCCGAAGGACATCAAGATCGACAGTCGCATCATCACCGCCACCCACCGCGATCTCGGCGCGGAGGCGAAGGCCGGAAGATTTCGCGAAGATTTATTTTATCGCATCAATGTTTTGCCGATCGCGATTCCGCCGCTGCGCACGCGTCGCGAAGACATTCATCTGCTCATCGATCATTTTTTGGCGCGAAACAACATTCGTCTCGGCACTTCGATCCGCGGCGTGAATCACGGCGCACGAAAATTACTTCTCGAGTACGCGTGGCCAGGAAACGTGCGCGAGCTCGAGAACACGATCGAACGCGCGATGGTGCTGGCCGACTCGGAGGTGCTCACCGAAACCGATTTGCCCGAACGCATTCGCGAAGCGCTCGATCCGGTCGCCGTGCAGCTCTCGAGCGGAGAGCTGTCGATCAAGAAAACCACCAGCGCCATCGAAGAGATTTTGATCCGCCGCGCGCTCACCAAAACGAAAGGCAATCGCACGAGAGCCGCTGAAATCCTGGAGATTTCGCATCGCGCGCTGCTTTACAAAATTAAAGACTACAAGATCGTAGATCTGTAGGACCGAAGATGAAGCGTCTGGTTCGCCTGGCTGCGCCGCTTCTCATGACCGCATGTGGGTCGCACGCAAAGTCGCCGACGACTGCACCGGGCATAGGCCTGACGACGTACGAGGTCTCGATCGAGCAAAACGATTCGGAAGGGCTCGAGCTATCGGTAAGTGCGTCGTTCCCGACATGGACCAACGCAGAGCTGTCGGTGACCGAAGGTGCAGAGCCGTTCGTGCAAGACGTGAAGGTCGCCGAGCACGGCACCAGCTCATGGCGCGCGCTCGACAGAAAAGAGGGGTCTTGGTTCGCGAACGAATGCGCAAACGGATGCGACGTGCGCTACCGATTCTTGCTGCAGCGCGCCGGACAAGACATCGACGAAGACGACATCGCGATGACCTCGCGAAGTCTCTCGGAGGCGCCGCCCTCTGCATGGCTCTTGCGACCGATGCAGATTTTTCAAAATGCGCCGGTGCATCTGCATGTCGTCTCGCATGTTGCGGGTGTGATCATGGCGACCGGCGTGCGGCGCGCGCGCTCCGGGGAACAAGGCGCGTACGAGCTCACGCAAGGTGAGCTGCCGATCACGCCGTACACGGTGTTCGGAAAATTGCGCGTGCACAACGTCGACGCGGGCAAAGGCGAGCACATTCAATTCGCGATCGGCCCTGGAAAAAGCAAGGCTGACGACGCCGCGCTCGACAAGTGGATCCAGACCGCAGCATTCGCAGTTACGGCTTTTTACGGGCAATTTCCGATCGACGGCGCGCTCGTTGTTGCCATTCCGTCGCGCGGTGACGATGTCGGGTTCGGCCGAACGATGGCCGGCGGTGGCGGATCGATCTTGATCAACGTGGGTCGCGACGCCGACGAGAACGCGCTCGCAAGCGATTGGGTCGCAACCCACGAGATGATTCATCTCGCGTTTCCGTCGATGAGCAGCGAGCACCGTTGGATCGAAGAAGGGCTCGCCACCTATCTCGAGCCGCTCGTGCGTGTGCGCGCGGGCATGACCGATGAGAAAACCGTCTGGTACGGATATTTGACGATGATCCAAAATGGCCTTCCGCAAGTGGGCGATCGCGGGCTCGATCGAACGCGAACGTGGGGACGCGTGTATTGGGGCGGTGCATTGTTTTGTTTGCTGGCCGATTTGGAGATTCGTGAGCGCTCCAAAAATTCCAAATCGCTCGACGACGCGCTGCGCGGAATTTTGCGTGCGGGCGGTGACGACTCCGCGAGGTGGACGATGGATTACGCGTTCGAGCAAGGTGATCGCGCGACGGGTCTCACGGTGCTCCACGAGCTCTATGCGAAAATGGGGTCAGCGCCGTTGCCGGTCGATCTCGACGCAATTTGGAAGAAGCTCGGCGTCTCACTCCGCGGTCGCGAGATCATTTTCGACGACACCGCACCGCTCGCCGACATTCGCCGCTCGATGACCGCGCATCGTTGAGCGCAGAAAACTGCATGGCAGCGGCTAGCGGCGCGCTGTTTGCTTAGTGGACTGCGGATGTTCGGTTTTTGTCGGCAATTTGCGGCTCGCGGTGTCCTACCCCTTGGCATTGCGATCATGGCTGTGTCGATGACAACCTCGAATTCGGCGTCGTCCGCGGACAAAGCGACGCGTGGTTTGCGACAGCTTCGCATGCATTCTCTTTCGCCTCCGAACGGTGTCGAGGTCACGATCGACGGCGAGCCGAAGGTTCCGATTTCCGTTGGCGCGGCTCTCACGTTCGACAGTCGCGCGCATCGTCTCGAGTTTTATTGCATCTCTGATTTGTGCGAGCCGGCTGAAGTCGCAATCGCGCCGCGTTCAGGCGATCAAGACATCGATCTCGCGCTGAAAATCCGGCCAGCCCGCGTTCAGATCGAGGGCAACTTGGACCATCGCTTCATGATTCAAGAAGACCCGTCGCTCGGCAGCGCGTGTGCAGGAGTGGAGCTCAAGGTTCCGCTCGAATCGGGTCAGCGCGTGGTGCACGTGATCGACATGCAAACGTCGCGATCGATCGCGATCGTGCTGACCGCAGGCAAAACGACTCTGGT
>JBDTFL010000832.1:0-6105 GCA_039937955.1 Polyangiaceae bacterium
CAGCGCGGCTGACTCGCGCGCGCGGGAGCACGCGGAGTAGTTGGGCGGTAGCAAACGTGAGCGCACTCATCTCGTGGAAATGCGCGATTTAGCCGTACAAACGCGCTTCTTCGAAGGTTAGCTGCCCGCGCTGACCGCGGTCAAATCGAGCACGCTCATTCAACGGGTCGGTCAGCCCGAGAATTAAAAGAATTGGCTGAAAATCAGCACCTGTACGCCACTTTTCCGCCCGCTCTGGATGTTCCGGACGCCAACGCGCCGTTCGGCTCGAACGGCCGATCGCATCATCCGTAAGCACATCACGAAGCTCACTCGCCATCGACTGGCTCGGCGCGCTGACGAGCCGCTTCGCAAAGAAGATGGAGCGATGGGTCGTTTGGGAGCGGCGCGTTCGGGTCGCGCGTTCCGCACGCGGCGTCGATGTCGAACGGATCGGTAGCAACCGCTTCAGCAAAAGACGAATCGGCGGTTGGTTGATCGGCGCGCGCGACCGCGAGCTGCCCGCGGATGGCCCACCATGGTCCGTACGAGCCGTATACTTTTTTCGGATCCGAAACGAGCGGCTCCGCGTCCTTGTCGCGACCGACGTGATGAAGAACGCTGGCACGTAATCCGGAGAAGCTCGGATCTTCGAGCGGCGGCTCGGTGATTTTGTCGAGCTCCTTCAAGGCTTCTGCGGAATGCGAGCGCGCATCGAGCAGCTCGGCGAGTCGCATGCGTTCACGAATGTCGTGCGCGTTCGGCGGCGCAGCTCCTAAACCCGAGATCGACGGCAACGCGTCGTGATGCGTGCTCGAGAGCCACGCGCGCCATTTGCCATCCCAGCTCTTCAGATCGGATTGCGAGACCTCGCGCAGAGCGTCGTCGACGTCTTTGTCATCACCGCGCGGCTTCTCGCGAATCGCGTTCAGCAAATGCGGCAGACCGTCGGCGGGCGCGTGATCTGCAAAGAAACGCACGAAGCTCGTGACCTCGGCGAACGCGACCATCGCTTGATCGGCAGTGGGCAGCATCGCGATGGAAGGGCCTAATTTGTCGAGCGGAATATCGATCTTCATTTCCATTCCGCGAGCGACGACCGACTCTGGTGAAGGACGATTGTCGAACGGACCCGGATCGCGCCACCGAATTTCTTCGCGCTTCGCGACGCCTTCTTGAAGCCACAACGGCGCTTTGTCGTTCGTCGCGCGCGTGACCGCCAAGTGCGTGAGCTCGTGCGCCATGGTGTCGCGCCAAACGAAACCGTGATGACTCGCGCGCGGCGAAAGGAGGGTCACCCTCCCCCATTTTGCAACGGCAACCGTACCCGTGGTCGTCGCCGATTCGTACGGCAACCCGGTCATGGCCGAGAGCGAAAGCAAATCACGAACGACCACCACACGCGTGGGCTTGGGCCACGTGACGCCGAGATCGCGCGTGAGCGCATCACGCGCTTTCTGAACGGTGTCGGCGAGCATCGGCATGAGCGCGCGATCGGCTTCGTCTTGAAAACGCACCTCGAGATTTCGTGCGTCGTCTTTTTCGCTGACCGTTGCGGCAGTGACACGCGCGCAACCTTGGGCGATGTCGTTCAACGTTTTGCCGTCTTCGCTCGCCGCGAGCTCGGGGCGTTTCAAGATGGCGACTGCGCCGTCGCAATCTTCTTCGTAGATGGCGAGGCGCGCCTTTTCGAGAGCGGCATCGACGTCGTCGACCGACGCTTGCGACAATTCTGCCCGAGCTTCGTCGAGATCGAGACCTTCGATGAGCTGATGCGCGCGCATCGCGTGATTGGTCGGCAATGCCGCGTTCGCGCCACCTTGCGCAAAGACGGCGGACGCGCCAAATGCCGCAAAAATGGCTGCCGTTGTGACCCAAGGGAATCCCGCCCTCGGGGCGATCGCGCGCTTCATCGCAAGAGCCCTTCTGCGTAGCGACGAATCGCGTCGCGCTCTTTGCCGCTCGACGGTTGCCCGAGCCCTTGGATCACGCGCTTCCGAAAATCCTCCGGGCCCTTGTGTGCGTCGGCCTTCGGAATGTCCGCATGATCGTTCGAATTCGATTTGCCGTCATCGAGGCCGTGCGAATCATCGTCGTCACCATCGTCCGAGCCGAGCGCTTGCTTCGCCATTTCCAATTTTCGCTGTGCGTCTTGTTGGCGCTCGAGGCCTTTGTCGCCTTCGCCGCGCTTCAACGCCGACGCCGCTTCGCGCGCCGCTTTCTCTGCGGCGTCCAGTGCGTCGAGCGCCGGCGCCGGAAGATCGCCTTGCTCGCGTCCCTTCTGGCCGAGATCGTGCGCGCGGTCCGCCATCTTGTCTTCTTCTTGTCCGCCTTTGCTCAAATCACCGGACGCGCGTTCGGATGCTTTTTTGCGCAGCTCCGCGAGCTTCTCCTCCGCCCACTTCACTTCCGGCTCGAGCTTCTCGCGCGCGTCGTCGATTTTTTTGTCGGGCCCATCGTGCGAGAACATCGACCAACGCTCGGTCTCCGCAACGCGTTTGGCTTCGTCGAGCGCTTGCAGTGCATTGCGACCGCTCGTCACTGCGTCGGCCGGATCACCGTTCTCGAGTGACCGCGCCATTTGGTCGGCGTGCTCGCGCGCGGCTGCACCTTTGCTCGTCCATGAATCGCTGCCGCCACCGATCGACGGCAGATTGCGCGCGGCCTCACGCACCGCCTCCGCGTGTTTTTTCGCCTCTTCGGAGAGCGCCTTCAATTCTTCTTGGCTCGCCGCGCCCGAGAGCGCCTGCTCCATGTTGCCGATGTTTCCGGCGTGATCTTGCGACAGCTGCTCGAGCTCCTGTGCGGCTTCATTTGCCGTTTGATCGACGTCGTCGCCACCACCGCTCGCCGAATCTCCAGGTGCTCCGCGACCGCCGCCCGATTCGCCACCCGCGCGTCCCGATTTTCCCTGCGAGCCGAACGATGGATCGGGTTGATGCAAGCGCGCCGCGAGATCGCGTGCAGCCAGCTCGGCGTGCGGAATGTCAGTCGATGATCGCGCGCGAGCGACGCGCAGCAGATCGTTGGCGACGATTTCGCCGATGTCCCGACCGTTGCTTCCGAAGCGCATCAGCGAGTGACCTCCGCCCGTCAAAACCAGCACCGCGGCGTCTGCGCGTGCCGTGCCGTGCGCAGCGTCGATCGGACGTTGCATTTCGGTCGTAGCGAGCGCGAGATCGTCGGCAACGTCGGCGAGCTCTTTCGCAGTGTCGCGGGTGCCGGAGACGTCGAGCCCTTGGATGATCGCGTCGATGACCATCGCCACACGCTCAGTGCTTTCGATTACTTTTCCATGAGCTTGCGGGCTCACGTTCAAAATTTCTTTGTCGACCGCGGAGCGGAGCTTCAGCATTTTTCCGCGCACCATCGCTTGCAAACGTCCGTTGATTTTTGCTCCTGCGTACGAGCTGGTGAGCGTGACCTCGACGCGGTCCGCGTCTTCATTGGCGTGCTTTTTTTCTTCGTCGAAAAAGGATTTTCGGTCGGGATCTTTTCCGGGAATATCGTGACCGATGCGCCAAGCGAGCGTGTCCACCAGCTCGTCGCGAAGTTTTTTCAGTGCGTCGATGCGGCGTGCATTCGGTTCCCCGACTTCCGGCGGCACCAAGATGATCGCCTCGCTTTTTCCCCATTTTGGGCCGGTAATCGGATCGTTGTCTTTTGCTTCGACCGAGACCTCGACCGCGCCGTGACTGCGTTTCACGAACGGATCATTCGCGCGCAGCGTGTGCCCACCGCGGTCGGTGCGGGTGTCGCCGTCGAGACGTGCGAGCACTCTTCGCTCTTCGCGACCGCCGGAGCGCAAGACGAGATGCACCTCACGCAGCCCGTGGTCGTCGCTCGCTTCATAACGAATCGGAATTTCCGAGACATCGTCGCCGCCGTTCGGCGGAGCGAGCACGACTTGGCGTGGTGCGCCCTCGAGCGTGACGATGGGAATTTCGTCGGCGATTGATGTCACCGCCGTTGCGTCGGGCTCTTCGATGGCGACGTCGCCGAAGCGCGCGACGATTTTGAGCGCAACGGTTTCGCCGAGCGGCCAGCGTGCGACCACTTTTCCATTTCCGTCGTCGACGAACGGAACCTCGCTCACGCCGTCGGTCAGCGCGAGACGACGACCATTGTGCGTGGCAACGCCGCGAAACGTGAGCAGCGTTCCTCGCGGCAGCGCAATCGGATTGTAAGGCGCCTCTTCGCGCGTTTCGGCGTGCAGATAATCCGGCGGGCGTGCGTCGAGCTGTGTGTCTCCAATCCAGCGCATCGCCATCGGTGCAACGTCGTGACGCGCGAACAAAACGTCTGCGCCTTCGAACGTGCCCCACGGATTCCACGCAAAAATAGCCAGCGCCGTGATGCCGAACAAAATCGTGAGCCAGCTCAAACGCGCCCCGTGACGACGCGCGGCAAATGCGATTCGGTCGCGCGGAAGTGCGTCGAGCGAGCGCTGCACGTGCACACGCGCGAGCTCTGACGACGTGCCGGCCGAACGCGCATTTCCCTTTTCGTCGACCAACGTCAACGCGCGAAGCGCTCGCTCCGCCTTTTCGTGATCGACCCGCCCAGCGACGGTTCGTACGACCCACGCCGTGTCACGCCATCGCTTCTTCTGACGTCGGTGATCGAAAAGAATCAGCGCCGCAGTCAGGATCAATACGAGGAGCGCGCCAATGCGCGTGCGCGGCGTTCCATGACGGGCGAGCAGGAGCGCGGCCAGCACGACGACCGTGACCATCGCTTGCAGGACACGCGTGCGCGGGACGCGCGTTGCGTCGAGCCATGACTCCGACAAAATTTTGAGAGGGCCTCGAACGCGCGCCACGCACGAAATCTAACACGACCCGCGCATCGCTCATTCCGCGATCCGGCTATTTTTTCGAGCGATTTTACAACCCGAGCTGCGAGGACGCAGGTGTAGCGGTGGCGCTCGATGTTGGTGCTGTCGTCGGCGCGGTGGGCGCCGTTGGAAATGGAAACGTCGTCGGGATGTTCATCGATGGCATCGGGAACGGCAGCGTGCTCGGAAACGCAGTCGGAAAACCCGACGGGAAGCCCGAAGGAAACGGCAGCGTCGGCGGATTGTTCGACGTCGCCGTTCCGCTCGGCGTTGCAGTTCCCGAATGTCCAGGTGTGGCGGTCGGATGTTGTTGCGGTTGCGTAGGACCGCCCGTTTGCAGCGGCGCCAATTGCGTGTTGACCGCGGTTGGCGTGGTCGTGTCTACCGTGTTTTGTGCAGTGGTTTGCGTTGGCGTAGTTTGCGTGGTGTCGACCGGAAGCACGAGCGGCTGCGGCGCGTCGGGCGTGCTCTGCGACTGCACGATCACGATCGTGACGACCACTCCGATGCCGAGCAAGATTGGAATCATGATGAGCAGCCAACCTCCGCCCTTCTTTTTTCGCGGAGGTGGCGCTCCGTACGTGGGCGCGTCCGTTTGAGCGGGCACACCGTAGCCATTGGCGTAAGGCGACTGCGTATTCGCGTACTGCGCCTGCGCGTTTTGCATGGGCTGCATCTGCGCGGGACGTTCGGTGTTCGGTGGCGCGCCGTACGCATCCATCGCGAGAGGCGCGGCCATCACGGTGCCGTGCGCGCGTGGCTCGGGAGCGACGACCGCCACGGCTTGCGCGATTTGTTGTGTGGGCGGTCGCGGATTTTCGCTCGTCGCTTTTTTCGTTCCGTCTCCGGCCGATAGCTTCAACGCCTCGAGCGCGATGCGCATCTCGCTGGCCGATTGAAAACGAATGTCCGGGCGCGCGGCCATAGCGCGATGCACGAAACCGGCGAGCTCACGCGGAACGTCGGGCGCGGCATGCACGAGCGGCTTCACCTCACCGCGCTCGACCTTCACGGCGATTACGCGTGCGTCGTCTCCTGAAACGGGACGCTCACCACTGATCATTTCGTAGAGCATCACGCCGACCGCATACACGTCGCTGCGCGCGTCGGCTTTGTCGGCAGAAAACGCCTGTTCCGGCGCCATGTACTCCGCGGTTCCCATCGTGATGCCGGCAACCGTGAGGCTTCTTCCCGTCGTCGACGGCGTGCGCAATTTCGCGATACCGAAGTCGATGATCTTCACCACCGGCTTTCCGCCAGCGAACGTGACGAACACATTTTCCGGTTTC
>JBDTFL010000833.1:0-5858 GCA_039937955.1 Polyangiaceae bacterium
TGACGCAAATTCAGTTCGATCAGAGCAGCTGCCAAGTCGAAGGCGAGATCGTTCCGGTCGTCGAAATCAATCTCGCGCCGACCGACGCCGTCTACTTCGAGCATCACTGCATGCTTTGGAAGAACGACAGCGTGCCGCTCACCGTGATGAACTTGCAGGGCCCAAAGCGCTCATTTTTCAGCCTTCCGCACATCGTGACGATCGCGAATGGTCCCGGCCGAATCGCATTCAGTCGCGACGCCACGGGCGAAATCGTGGTGCTGCCACTGCATCCGGGAATGGAGCTCGACGTTCGTGAGCACGCATTTTTGCTCGCGAGCGGCCGTGTTTCGTACAGCTACGTGCGCATCAAAGGGCTCGCCAATATTCTGCGCGGCGGCAACGGCATGTGGCTCGATCGCTTCGTCACCAGTCAAGCACCGGGTTTGCTCGTGCTGCACGGTTACGGAAATGTGTTCGAGCGCATGCTCGCGCCCGGTGAAAGCATTCAAGTCGAGCCAGGCTCGATGCTCTACAAAGATGCGAGCGTCACGTTGCAAGCGGAGCAGATCAAGCTCACGAGCGGGATCTTCGGCGGCACGTCGATGTACTTGGCGCGCCTCACTGGACCAGGCCGGGTAGGGATCCAGTCGATGTATCACCACCATGAGAGTGGAGACTAAGGGTCATGCAGCAGCAACCTCATGCACCTTATGTTTGTCCGTATTGCGGAACGGGTAGTGACGGATCGGCTCTGAGCTGTCCCGGTTGCGGGTCGCCGGTCAACGTCGCACTTAAGACGTCGGCCTCCGGATGGCTCGAGCTTCCTGCCGCCCGCGACATGGCGCGCATTCAGTTCGGTCGGTCGTCGGTGCAGATCGAAGGCGTGATGGTGCCGGTCGCCGACTTCGCGCTCGCGCCCGGTGATGGCGTTTATTTCGCGCATCACGAGCTGCTTTGGAAAGAGCCCGGGGTGAGCGTCACGCAACGAAGCATGGCGGGCGCTTGGAAGCGATTTTTGGCTGGACTACCGATCACGATGCTCGACGCGCATGGTCCAGGACGAATTGCCTTCAGTCGTGATGCACCGGGCGAAACGCTGGCGATCCCGATTCGCCCGGGATTTCCCGTGGATGTGCGCGAGCACCTCTTCATGGTGGCGACGCAGGCGGTCACGTACGACTTTTTCTCCACGAACGTTTGGTTCGAAACGCAAAACGGCGACGAACGCGAAACGCATTATCCGATCGGCGCGCTCATGGATCGTTTCTATGCGCCACGCGATCCGGGTTTGCTTTTGATTCACGCGCACGGAAATGCGTTTTTGCGGCAGCTGCATCAGGGCGAGCGCATTTTGGTGAAGCCGTCGGCGCTGCTGTACAAAGATTCGACGGTGCAGATGCAACTGCACTTCGAGCATCCGAAAAAAACATCGTTCAGCATGTGGACCTACGGTGAGCGTTATTTGTGGCTCGCCCTTTATGGTCCAGGCCGCGTAGCCATTCAGTCGGCTTACGGTCACACGCACGACCCGGGACACTCGATCGTGCGCGACTCGGGAGCCACGCGTCACAGCTGGTAGTAAGTACTTAGATCAACAAAAGCCGAGCTACGCGCAGGCGTCTAGGACTAGCGAGGCGTGATCGGCACGGCCTTCGTCCATTGCGGGCTCACGTACTGCTCGTTAATACTCTGTCCGGGAATCCAAAACGGCGCAAAGCTCGGGTCCGCGGTGCCGCTCTTCATCTTCGTCACGTCGACGGCCATGACCCAAAGCTGCTTGCAGCTCTGTTGTCCCTGCACCAGGCTTCCGCAGCTGTGATTGGCGGGGGTGAGCTCGTGTCCGTACGGACGTTCGGATCCGTAAGCGAGCCATGCATACTTTTTTCCGATGGTGGGTGCCCATTGCGGCCACGTGCTGCTCAGCGTGGTGCCCGCACCGTTCGAGCCATTTACAAGCTCAATCACTTGACCGTCGGAGCGACGCACCATCGCGATCTGACCACTTAGATTGAGAAGCGAGGCCTGCGTCTTGATTGACCACCACCCGGCCGCGCGCGTGAAGGCGACCGCGCTGTTGTCCGGTGAGATCGCGGGAAGCAGGTTGTTCTGGCCGGTGTCGGGGTCGTCGCTGCTGTTTGCGGCGACCAAAACCTTAGGGGTGCCAAACGTGAAGGTGCCGCCCGCAAACGAAACGGGTGCTTCGACGATGGAGCTTAGAACGATGTCGTCGCCGAGCTCTCGAACGAAATTCACGTCGCTATTGTAGGCGGCAAAGACGACGAACGATCCGTCGGGCGACCAATCCGGCATGCTCGTGGCGCCGCCGGGGTTCGGCTTCGCGAGCCCCGCGAGCATGGTCGGAAGATTGGACGTGATGGCGGCGCCCGTATCCGGATTGCGAAGTGCCAGCGAAACGGTGCCGGCGACATTTTGCGAATGCGAGAGCGCGTTGTTGGGCTCGGCGGTCAGCATCGCGGGGATCTGCGTAGATTCAAGTGGATTGAACGTTGCGTAGGTTGCGCGATAGGTGCCGGCCGGCGTGATTTTTTCGTCGAACGATTGCGTCGTTGCGTTGTACGTGAGCGCGCCGAACTCGAAATTGCTTCCGTTGAACGTGAACGCGAAACGTTTGCCGTCGCGCGAGATGCGATGACAGCCCGAGCAGGCCTGACCAGTTTGTAGCGACGCGCTGTTGGTTGGAAATGCGACGTCGGTCTCTTTGACCATGTCGAGCACGTGGAACGTTCCGGTCGAAGGCTGCCAAACGTAGATCGCGCTGTCGTCGATGGTGTCCGACGTGGAGGTTAACGCTCGAGGTGTGCTGACCCTAAGCTTGTTGGTCGGGCCAGTAGCCTCGATCGTCCACGTGATCGGCGTGTCCAAGCTGCTGAGCAAAATCGGCTTCCACGTCGCGACGGCAGCGGTGAGCGTGACGGCGTCCGTATAGAGATAGACGTCGAGCGTCGATGCGGTCGTCAAATGCACGCGATACAAGTTGTTGTCGCTGGCCTGCGTCCACTGAAATTCCATGGGCGGAAGGTTTCCGGGAACGACCACGCCATCGAGCGGATATTCGGCGGCCGCTGCATTCGCTGGGTCCGAGTCGGGCGTCGCGGCCGTGAATGCAGCAGCCGACGCAGCGCTCGTCGTGCCGAGAAATACGCTACCGTTCGCTTTCACCGTCAGATCCGCGGAGCCAGAGACACCTTGAAGTGTCGCGTCGACTTTCGTGACGCCGCCGACGCCGAGTAGACCGAATGCGCCGGTGGGGCTCGCCGTTGCGACAGTCACGTTTTCGATCGACCACGTGACTTGCGACGTGACGTCGACGTCCGTGCTGCTGCCGGGGTCGCGTCGCAGCGCATGAAACTGCACGCTCTTACCGGGAATGCCGATAGCCGTGGTTTCGGTGTCGGTTGGAGGATCGATGCGCAACGTGAAGGCCGGTGCACCCGCCTCACCGGTGCCAGCGTCGGTGCCGCCGGTGGTGAAGCCGCTGTTCGTGCTGCTCGTGCCGCATGCGGCGATGAGCGTGATCACGAGAGCGAGCGATCCGCGAAGGCCGGTTTTTCTCGAGCCAAAAGTCATGAGCATCTTTCGCATTTGCTAGATCACGGAATAGCATGAGCCATGCGTCTCGCGGCTCCGCGGCGGCTTTTTCCTCTCACCTTTGCATCACTCCTGCTCGCGTGTGGCGGCAGCACTGCGCCTGCACCTGCTGCAAGCGCGGCAACATCGTCGTCCAAGCCCGCGCATTTCTCGTATGCCGCTAACGAGGGACCCGATCATTGGGGCGACCTCGATCCGAGCTTTGCGCTTTGCAAAACGGGCAGGAAGCAATCGCCGATCGCGCTTCCGACAGTTCTTCGGACCGACTCGCTCTCGTTCGCGCGGCCGTCCCGAACGTGAGCATCGACATCGCGTCGCCGTTTCCGGCCGACTTGAAGTTCGAGCACTACGAAGGATCACTGACGACGCCGCCGTGCACGGAACGCGTGAGCTGGTTCGTCGAGGCGCCTGCGCAAGGTGGGCTCGAGGTTTCGGCCGATCAAATCTCGCGCTACCAGGCATTGCTTCACGGAATCACCAATCGTCCAGTCCAACCGCTCGATGGTCGCACCGTCGTCGAGATCAGCGCGCAGTCGCGCTAACCTGTCGTTTGGATGAGCTCGGCGAGCTTCGCAGGAATTTCGATGGCGGTGATCGAGCCAGTAGCGCGGGTGCTCCGCGAGCTTGGTTACGTTGCAGCCGACCTTCGCGTCGAGGGCGGAGTCGTGGTCGGCGACGTCGCGGACGCAATTCTCGAAGATGCTGCGAAGAAGCTAGGTGACGAAGCGCTCGGCCTCACGATGGCGCAACGCATTCCGATCGGCGGTCTCGGCGATCTCGATTACGCGCTCTGCACGAGCACCACGCTGCGCGAAGGTCTCGCGCGGCTGGTGCGCTTTTACGGGCTCGTCACTCAACGCGTAACGCTGGCAGTGACCGAAGCTCCACCGAATCTCGAGCTCGTGTTCACGCGCACGCCACCGCTCACGCACAGTCGGCATTGGGTCGAGTTTGCGACCGCGATCATTTCAGTGCGCATTCGCGAAACGCTCGGCGTCGCGATCGCGTTCGAAGATGTATCGTTTGCCCACTCTCCACCTGCCGACCACCGCGTTCACGATGCGTTCTTCGGTCGCACCGTCGATTTTTCGGCACCCCAGGATCGCCTGTCTTTTTCGAGTGAAATGCTCGATCGCCCGTTGCTCACCACGTCCGCGGCATTGGCCGGCGTGCTCGACATCAAGATGAAGCAGCTCGAGCCGCTCATGATCGCGCGTCCGCCTTTTTTGGTCGTCGCGCGCACCGCGATCGTGGAGCTGCTCGACATCAAAGAGACCGGATTGGCCGCAACGTCGGCGCGACTGAGGACGACGCCACGAACGTTCCAACGTCAGCTTCGCGATCACGGAACGTCGCATCGTGAGCTCCTCGACGACGTGCGCCGCGAGCGCGCGCTGCGTTTGCTCGAGCAAGGAAAAATCATTTCCGAAGTTTCGGTCGCACTCGGTTTCTCGGAGCCCAGCGCATTTTTTCGGGCGTTCCGCCGTTGGACGGGAGCAAGCCCACGCGAGATCATGAAGCGGCCTTCTCGCTCTCCGTCGAAAGAGTAATGGGGTCGCCGGTCGCCACTTCGCTTTGGCGGCGTGGGTCACTGGCGTGAGCTCTTCGGCGCAAGTAGACCGCTCGCACGAATGCGACGCTTTTATGTTGGGGTCTTGGGGCTCGTTGCAGCATGCGGAAGCGACGCAGCAACGTCGGGAGACAATCCGAATTCGGGGGCGGGCGGTGATGCCGGCACGTCGCTCACCGACGGCGGTTCGAGCTCGAGCGACGATTCAGGCGTAAAACCAGCCGATTCAGGATCGGTCGTCGACGAATGTACGCTCGGTGATTCGAGCTGCGCCGATCACGCGACCACCCATTCATGTGTGGCGACCGCGAGTGGAACGCGTTGGCAAGACGTGCCGTGCTCGAGCGGAAGTGGATGTGTCAGCGGAAAATGCGCAGTCGCAGCGTGCTCCGACGAATGCAATCTCGGCGACTCGTCGGGCGCGAAATCGTGTGTGCCTTTCGACATTCAAACCAATTCGTATGGGGCCATTGCGCCGACCACGTCGACCGATGATCGCGCGCGCGCTTACAACATGTGGCTTCGTCGCGACGGCATGGCAGCCGGGAGCGTGGGCGACGTCGTGTACTCGGACGCGCCGACCTATCACGCGATCAGCTCCATCAATGGTCTGAACGACTCCTCGCTTTGGACGGGGACGTACCTCGCGGCCGAAGCTCTGAGGCTCGAAGCAACCGGCTCGGCAGACGCGCGCGCC
>JBDTFL010000834.1:0-4728 GCA_039937955.1 Polyangiaceae bacterium
GTTCGCGACGAAAGCGATTCGCCCCGAGAGCGCGCGGCCGCCTTGGTGGATGACCGCGAGCGCGGCGGGTGTCTGTTTCTTTCTACTGATGTTGCTCGCCTACGCGATGCTTCGTCGCCACTGAGCGCGCGAGAGCGCAAGTCGCAGCGCGAGATCGATCGCTGCCTGCATTCCGCTCGGGTCGGCGGTTCCCTTTCCGGCGATGTCGTAGGCCGTTCCATGATCGACGCTGGTGCGAATGATCGGCAACGCGAGCGACACGTTCACGGCGTCGCCGAAGCTCGCCAGCTTCATGGGGATGGTGGCCTGGTCGTGGTACATCGCAACGACGCCCTCGTAGCTTCCGTTCATTGCAAGACGAAATGCGCTCTCGGCAGGAACGGGCCCGACGATTTCAATCTTTCGCTTTTCCTTTGCGAAGCGTGCGCGCGCTCTCACGATCCCAGGCAAAATCAGCTCGATTTCTTCGCGGCCGAAAAGACCGTGCTCGCCCGCGTGCGGATTCAAACCGGCAACCGCGATGCGCACCTTCGATTTTTTTTCCGCGAGACGTAGCAAAAGATCTCCCAAAAAATACGTGGCGCGCTCTACGCCCTCGCGCGTGATCGCACGCGCTACCTTCGACAGCGCCAGGTGCGTCGTCACGAGCGATGTGGACAGACGCTCGTCGTAAAATGCCATCACCACTTCTTTGGCGTGCAGCCGCTTTTGCAAATGCTCGGTGTGACCGATGAAGCCTTCGGAGCCCGGCGCCTTCGACGAGGCGATGGCCTCTTTGCTCACCGGTCCCGTGACGAGCGCCTCGGCGTCGCAATCGCGAACCAGATCGCAGGCGTAATCGATCCATGCGAGCTGCGCGGCGCCTCCAGCACGCGACGGTTTTCCGAACGCGGCGTCTTTTACCGAGAGTGGCTGCGTGGGTTGAAACACCCCTATTTTTCCGCGCGGCAGAAGCCAGGTGTCGTCACTGCGGAGAACACGAATGAAGCGCTTCGGATTGATCGCGCGGAGCGCTGCTGCGCGGCGGATCACATTCAGATCGCCGACCAACAGAACGCGCGTCTTCGTCTTCGTCGCGGTAACGACGCTCACCTCCGGACCGATGCCGGAAGGGCAGCCGATGCTCAACGCGAGCCGCGCGCCAAACATGGTTTGTCTCCTTCGGAATCGGCGTCGTCCAAGTCTGCGTCGAAGTTTGCCGATTCGCGGGCAGTTGGTGTCAGCAATTTGTAACCGGCGCCGCGCAGCGTTTCGAGCGGCAAAGCGTTTCCGAATTTTGCGCGCAACCTGCGCACGTGAATGTCGACGGTGCGTGCGCCGCCTTCATAACGAGCGCCCCAAACGCGCGCGAGTAAAACGTCGCGACCGAACACCCGACCGCGGTTTGCCGCTAAAAATGCGAGTAAATTGAATTCTTTTGCGGTGAGAGAAACACGGCGACCGTCGAGCGTGACCTCGCGCGACGCGCGATCGATCACCATGCCGCCGACCTTCACGCGTTCGTCAGTGACGAACTCGCTCTCTTGCCACTCCAATTGTCGGATGCGCGCGTAGAGCTCCACGGCTCGGACCGGCGCCAAAATGAAATCGTCGAAGCCCGCGCCGGGCTCGAGACGCGCGACTTGTCGCTCGGGCAAAACGACGAGTGCCGGCGCCTCACGAAGACGGTCGTCTTTGCGCAAACCGCGGAGCGAGCTGATCGCAAAATCGGGCCGCTCGCCAGCCTCGATGACGATCGCGCGGCAGCTGTCATTTTTTTCGTGCTCGAAGACCTCTTCTGCGTCGTCCCAAAAATCGAGCGTGCGAACCTGCGCTCCGAGCTGACGAAGATTGCTCGCCGCGCTTTCTTCACGCGCCAAATCCGGCGTGTGCCCGACGACGAGCACGAACGTTCCGGTCTTTGTTTTCGACACCTGCACCACGCGTTCGTAGCACAGCTTTTCGTGAGCCGAGCAACGCGCAGGTCTAGGAAATACTCAACCAACCTTCGTTCCGCCGACGGTGATCGCGGAAATTTTCATCGTGGGACAACCAACGCCGACCGGCACGCTTTGGCCGTCTTTTCCGCAGGTCCACATGCCGTCGGAGATTTCGACGTCGTGGCCAAGCGCGGAGACTTTTCGCAAAACGTCTGGGCCGTTGCCGATCAAGTTCGCACCCTTGAGTGGTGCGGTGATTTTGCCGTCCTCGATCAAGTAGCTCTCGGTTAGAGAGAACACGAAGTCGCCGTTCGAAATGTCGACTTGACCGCCGCCGAATTTCTTCGCGAACACCCCTTTTTTCACGGACTTGATGATGTCTTCGGGGTTGTCTTTGCCGGCCATCAAGATCGTGTTGGTCATGCGCGGCATAGGTGCGCAGGCGAAGCTCTCGCGACGTCCGTTGCCGGTCGACTCGATTTTGAAGTGCTTCGCGCTCAGGCGATCATGCATGTATCCTACAAGCTTTCCATTTTCGATCAGCGTGCTGGAACGCGGCTCGTTGCCTTCGTCGTCCACGTTGATCGATCCGCGCGATTGCAGAAGCGTGGCGTCGTCGACCACGGTGCAGAGATCGCTCGCGACCGGTTTTCCGATTTGGCCGGTGTAGTTGCTGGTGCCTTTGCGATTGAAGTCCGCTTCGAGCCCGTGACCGACCGCTTCGTGCAAAAGAATTCCGCTGTCGCCGGGCGCCAAAACCACTTCCATCGTTCCAGCCGGCGCTTCGCGTGCGTCGAGCATCGTCAGCGCCATGCGCGCCGCCTCTTGTGCGTGCCATTCGGGGCTCTTGCCTGCGAAGTAGCCCATCGTCGTGCGACCGCCGCCGCTCGAGCTTCCGGATTCGCGTTTGCCGTCTTTTTCGGCCAAACAGCGCACCGAGAAACGGAGCATCGGCTGCGTGTCCATCGACATTTTTCCGTCGCTCGTGACGACGAGGATTTCCCTTATTTCCTCGGCGAAGCTCGCCTCGACTTTCACGATGTGCTTATCGAACGCGTGAGCCGCAGCGGCCGCGCGCTCCAAAATTTTTCGCTTCTCGATTCCCGGAACATCGATCGTCACTTGATCGAGCTCGTAACGCGCAGGCAGCGAGAGCAAACGCGGCACGACGGTTTTCACTCCGCCGCCACCCGACGCGATCTGCGCTGCGGTCTTCGCCGCTTGCTCCATCGCGTCAACGTCGAGCTGTTGCACGTGCGCGTATCCAGTGCCGTCACCTTTGGAGACACGAACGCCGAGGCCCATCGAAACGCCGCGCGAGGCGCTCTTCAAAATGCCTTCGTCGAATGCGAGCCCACCGGCCGCGCGATATTCGAAAAAGAGATCCGCGTAATCGCCGCCGGTAGAAAGTGCGATCGACAGCAAACGCTCGGCAACTTGCGGGTCGATTGCGTTCGGGCCGCCCGGAAAAAACGGCGCTTTGTAGAGAGAGGATTCGGTCGCCATGATGCCGAACAACCTAGGACTTTGATGCGCTTTCGTCGATGGTTGCTTTTTCGACTCGTCTGTCGAAACCGTATAGAGAGGACGGCATGCTGGAATCGCTGCTCGTCACGATTCACGTCATCGCGAATCTGATTTGGATCGGATCGATCGTCAGCGTGGGCGTCCTCTTGAGCACCGCGACGCCGGAAAATGCGCAGAGCTACGGGCTCGCAGCGCGGAAGATTTATCTGTCGATCGCGACGCCGGCCTTCGGCATCAGCTTTCTGTTCGGAATCGCACGACTGTCGATGTCCGCCTCAACCTACATGCACCTTCACTGGTTTCACGCGAAGCTGACGTTCGCGTTGGCGGTAATCGCCCTGCACCACGTGATCGGAGCCAAAGCGAAGCGGGCAGCGGAGAGCCAAATGACATCCTCGAAGAATGATGCGCCCAGAAGTATGCACTCTAGCAAAAGCAGCGCTATTCTTACGTCTGCCCTCATCGCGTGTGCATCTCTCGCCGTAGTGTTCGTCGTCTTTCAGTCGCAGCTCGTGCCGTGACACGTCATTTGTGTTTGGCGTATCCCGACTCGCGCAGCGATCGGCGTCGGGATCAAGCAGCGCGTCAGCGGGTAACTTCAGCTTTGTCCGAGCTCTTCAACCAGCCCATCCGGAGGAGTGTGTTCGTCAGTGCCGATTGATCGCGACAAGATCATTCAGGCCGCTCAGAAGTTCGTCGAGAAAAAGCGGTACGACAAAGCGGTTCTGGAATATCAGCGCATCGTCCAGGAAGATCCGAATGACGCTCGGACCCTCCTGAAGATTGGCGACCTCCAACTAAAAATGGAGGCGTATGCGGATGCTATTGCCACGTACGAGCGCGTCGGCCGGCACTATGCGGCACAAGGTTTTTCGCTCAAGGCCATCGCGGTCTACAAACAGATTCGCGAAATTCTGCACAAGCATATTCCGCAGCTCGAAGAACGTTATGGCCACATCGCGCCGAAATTAGCAGAGCTCTATCAGCAGCTCGGTTTGGTGAGCGACGCGCTCGCGGCTCTCGAGGAGCTCGCGGTCCGTCATCAGCGTGCAGGTCGTGATCAAGACGCGATCGCGATGTTCCACAAAATCGTGGAGCTCGATCCTTCGAATCCGTTGCCGCACTTGCGCCTCGCGGAGGCACTGTCGCGCACGAAAGACATCGACGGCGCAGCATCTGAATTCGGCATCGCCGCAGCGCAGCTCGTAAAACACAATCGTCGCGACGACGCGCTCAAAGTTCTCGAGCGCTTGATGCATCACAAGCAGGATCCGGTTCAAGC
>JBDTFL010000835.1:0-3853 GCA_039937955.1 Polyangiaceae bacterium
CGTGCCCAAATCAGTCCATTCCCGTTGAGCGTGATGAGCACTATCGTCTGAGTAATAGCGCAGTAGCCTGGCGCAACCCCTGACATCACCCAGACGGCTAAGGTCGTCTCCAGTAGACCGAGCGCGAAAAGAAATTGCCTGCCGACGAGCGGACCGAGCTTAGGTACCGCCTCGACGACCTTCACTTGATGTGCTTCGCGTCCGAGAAGCTTGCACCAGAGACCTTCGTACAGCCAGACCGCTGCGACAGCCAAGCGCACGAGGAGCAACGGGGGAAGGGGCAGCAATACGTCGTGCATGCGTCGCCGTTGAGCATGCCGCGTGCCTTGCGTTCTCCTGCCGCATCATCACGAAAAATGCATGATTCAGTGCACGAGCTGCACTGTGACGATGCAAAAGCTGCACGGGGCGGAGCCGGTTCGTCGCCTAACGACGCAGAGAGCGAGAGGCATCGGATGTGCACACGCGGACGGCAGCATCGTTCCTGGAGGAACCGCCATGACACTCGTTCGCCTACTCGCCCGCATCGGTCGACTGTTTTCTAGAAACGAAAAAAGCGAGGCCGTGCAAACTACCGTGCATCTCGATGCGTCGCCGAGCGCGGTCTGGCGAGGAATGCTTTTCTACGAAGAGGTTCCGCAGCGCACTGTCCCCATATTGCGCTTGTTCCTGCCGGTGCCTATCAGTACCGAGGGAGACAAGACTCTGGTCGACGCGATCATTAAGTGTAAGTACGAAGGTGGTCATCTTGAAAAGCGCATCACGGTCGCAGAGCCGGCAAGTCTGGTCCGCTTTGACGTCACGGTGCAGCACTTAGGGATCGAAGACTGTATTTCGATGACCGGCGGCTCCTATACCATTCGGCCCGAGGCGGGCGGTTCGGAGGTCGTGCTTACCACGCAGTATCGTGGACACCTGCGGCCGCGCTTTCTGTGTCGTCCCTTCGAGCACTATCTTGCGCATCGAATGCATCGTTACATCCTCGACGGGATGCGCGAAGCGCTCTCCGCGCGCGCCTATGCATTGGAGGCTGGGTCACCCACCAACTAAGGATGGACCCGGGTGGCGCGCAGATTCTGGCGGGCTCGCACGGATCTAGTGGGCCAGTCGTACGGCTAGCACAGGACACGCTGCCGTTCGGGCGACGCGCTCCGCGACGCTGCCGAGAAGTAGCCGCGTAAGACCCGTTCTTCCGCGTGTTCCGATCACGAGGAGCTGAGCGTCCAGCTCGTCAGCGCATCGAACGATCGCGGACGCGGCCGACCCCTGCACGACCATCGTTTCGCCTTTCGCTTCGCAACGCACCAGCGCTTTTTTCAGGTTCTCTTCGATCAGCTTGCGGACCTCGCTGTCGAGATTCCATGACGAAGAAGACTTCATCAGATCGATAGCGATCTCCTCGAGGGAAACAGCAACGCTCGCGAAGTCGATCGCGTGCATCACGACGAGATTCGCGCCGCGGAGTCGCGCTTGCTCAGCGCCGGCGGCAACTGCTGGCATCGCCGGATCCGAGAGATCCGTTGCAACGAGGACTACTCCTCGGCTCGTCGTCGGTCGTGCAACGAGGGTCGCGCAATGCGCATGACGTGTCACGAGCTCTGCGACGCGCCCGAGGTGCGAGGAAATTCCGGATCTCCCCGCGTTGCCAACGACGATCAGATCCGCGGCCCAATTCTCGGCACTTTGAACGATGGCCGCGTAGTCAGTTCCCTGAGTCACGAGCATCTCGACTTCCGCGCGCGGCAGACATCTTGCGACTTGGCTCGCGAGAACGTCACGAACCTTCGCTTCGATGGATGCTGCTTGCACGACGGCCGACTCGGTTCGCTGCGGGAACAAAGTGTTGATGCTGAGAAGATCCGGGAGCACGTGGCACACCGCGATCTTGGCGCTACTGATTACGGATATTTGATGTGCTTGCCGCAGCGCCTCGTCGGACGACTCGCTGAAGTCCGTTGCCACGAAAATACGTTTGGTCGAATGCACGTGATCACCGCTCCCTTCAAACCGATTTCATTCCGATTTTTGCGGACACATGTTTCAGCTTCGTCGCACGGGTCTCGCCTTCGCTGACACCAGCTGACGGTCGAGTTTTTTTTCTTCGGCGATACTGGACATGGATTGGTCGTCCGTTACCGCGCCGACGATCGCGCCCATCGCAGCGCCGATGACCGCGCCGACTGCGATTCCGGGAGGTCCAGCCAGGCCGCCCAACGCTGCGCCTGCGATCGCGCCGCCTGCTCCGCCCTCGACTTCGTATTCATGGCGCTTTTTGATTTCTGCTTTCGAGCGCGCGCGGCCCTGTCGTGTTTTCATCGCGTCACCTGCTCGGAGACGTGCGTCGCGTTGGTTCCGAGAATCGCGCGTGCGACTTCGACCTCACTCGGCGTGCCGTGCGCAACCACCACGAATTTTCCGGCGCGCAGCTCTTGCTCGTATTTGACCACGCTATTTTCGGGGATGCCCGCGCTGGCCAACGCAGCAGCGAGGATGCCCGCCGATCCGCCGACCACCGCGCCTTCTGCCGTGCCTACGATCCAACCGACGAGTGGACCCATGACGACGAGCGGCCCGATCACCGGAATGAAAAAGAGCGCGCTTCCGAAAAGCATTCCCCACAGGCCACCCCAAAATGCGCCGAGCCCGCCCCAAAACATCATGCGGTCGCCGCTGTTGTAGAAACCAACCGGATGCTCCTCCTGTCGAAATTCTTTACCGACGATGGAGAGCTTCTTCATGTCGAAGCCGGATTTTTGTAACGCTCTGATCGCGACGTCGGCCTCCGTGTGCGAATTGTAGATGGCGACGATCGGTTGCTGCTCTTGCGTGGCATTCATCGTGAAGCTCCTTTTGAGATCGTCCAACGTCGGCGATGAGTCGCGAAGCTGCATCGATCGTGCGCAGCGCGAGAGGGCATGCTGAGCCGCAAAACGCCCGTAATGGTGTGTCGAACGTTGTGTCGAAGCGCGTCGCCGTGTCGGAACGACGCGATCGAGCGCATGCAAAATACCCAACGAGCGGCGCAGAAACTGCGTCGCTTGCAAGAATGTGCACGGATCGACGGCCGAGGTGCAACGGATCGCCGTATGCAACGCAGCCCTTCATGAACACGACAAATGGAAACAGCGAGAGCCCGACATTCTGCATCGTCGTCGCGCTCGACTTCAGGGACGCAGGTGCGTTCGCCTTCGGGCAAGCCGCGCGGGTCGCGGCAAGAATTCCAGGCTCCCAGCTGCATCTTCTTCACGTGTTCGAACAGGCACCGACCGACGAGCGGCGCCGCGAGCTCATCGAGCAGCTCCGCGCTTTTGCCAACGACAACGGCACCAAAGGCAGCGCTCTCCGAAACGTCAGCGTCGGCATCCACCTTCGTAACGGCAAACCAGCGCGCGAAATTTTGCAGCTCGCGAGTGAGCTCGATGCCGGTTTGATCGTGGTGGGCACGAGCAAACACCCGCAACTCAAAAATTTATTCGTGGGTTCGGTCGCGGAACAGGTGATGAAGCTCTCGCCTTGTCCGGTGGTCGTCGCCGGGCCGCGTCCTCAGCCCGGGGAGAGTCACATCCTCGTGATCGATCCACCTTGCGCCGACTGCCTCGCGACTCGCGCGTCGAGTCATGGAGAACATTGGTGGTGCGCGACCCACAGCCATCACGCCAAGCAAGCCCACGCGTTTTCGTATCAACGAGACAATTCATTCGCGACGCACGATTCCGAGGTCATTCCGACCGGAGTCAGGTTTTGAGCGATTACTCTTTCGTCGTCACGCCGTAGCGTTCGAGCTTGCGGTAGAGCGTTTTTCGTTCGAGACCGAGCACGCGCGCGGCGGCCGTTTTGTTTCCGGCGACCGCTT
>JBDTFL010000836.1:0-4158 GCA_039937955.1 Polyangiaceae bacterium
TTGCGCGCGGTGAGGTCTCCGTGAGCAACGACGCGCGCGCGTTCGGTCACGCGAGCGAGCGGCGCGAGGAGCCTGCGTGCGTTGATCGAAACCGCAACGCCGACGCCGAGCGTCAGCGAAGACAAAAGTGCGAGCGCGAGGATCGCCCGCAATTCACGCTGTTTTGCGTCTTCCGAAATTTTGTCCATCGACGCGGTGACGCGGTCCGCGAGCACATGAAGAACGCGGTCCGTGTTGTGCTCGATGGCGCCGACCTCGAGGATGGTCCGGTTGATGGTGTCTTTGTCGTCCGAGTCGATAGCCGTGAAGAGTCGTTCGAAGACGGTCTTGTCGTCGGTGTACGCGGCCTCGGCGGCGTCGAGATCCGCGAGCAAGGATTCTTGGAGCGTCACCGACTCGTCGCTTTGTGAAACGGCGCGCAATTGGGTGAACGCCACGTGCGCTTCGGCGAAACGCGCTTGTCGAACGCTCGCCAACGTCTCGACGAAGAGACGCGTGGAAAGCGGGTTTCGTTCGTCCGGAATTTCGTCGACCAACGTAGAGAGCGTGGCCTGCGTTGCACGAAGCTGGCCGATTTTGAGCGCGACGGGCACGTAACCGCGTGCGAGCTCTTCGCTGTCTTGCGCCGCACGCCGCTGCGCGAAGCCGCTCCAACCAACGGTGATCGCGAACGCAACGACGGTGATCGCGAACGACGCAAGCACGCGGGTGGCGATCGTTTTTCGCGCGCCCGTCCGCCCGTCTGATCGCGAGGCGCGTGCCGTTTCCATTCGAGAAAGACCTTACCGCAGATCCGCCAAACCTCGAGTATTCTAGCGTTCGATGCGCTTGGCTTATTCCGGATCACGTTTCGGTTTGCTGCTCGCCTTTTTCATTTCCGCGTGCAGCTCGTCGTCGAACGACAGCACGCCAGACAGCGGGCCCGTCACCGAATGCACGGCGCGCCAGGTCCTCGATCCGACCTCACGATCCTGTGTCACGTGCGACGACGACTCGAGACCGAACGCTGATGGCAGCGCGTGCGTGAAGCTCGGTTGGCAAAACTGTCCGCCCGGATTCACGGTCGACGCCACGGGTTACGGGTGTACGGATATTTCTCCCGCTGCAGATTGTCCGGCCGGCACGATGCCGAAGCTCGGAAGCACGACGTGTGCGCCTGTCGGAACGACCTCGTGCGCCACCGGATTTTCAGCCGATCCGAGCGGTTGGGGATGTGCAGCCATTGCACCCGCCGCTGCGTGCACTGGCGCGACGATGGAGAAGCTCGGCAGCGCGACCTGCGTTCCAGTCGGCGATTGTGCGGCGACATTTCCGCCGGCCGCCGCGACACTTTTCGTGAGCCCGGCTGCGGTCGTCGACGCGACGCACTTCACGACCATCGGCGCTGCGCTCGCATCCGCGTCGGCTGTCGACGGCGTCACCATTGCAATCGACGCTGGCAGTTACGCCGAGTCGATCACGCTCGCGCACAAAATAAATCTCGTCGGCAAGTGTCCCGCACAAGTCACGGTCGCAGCGAGCGGCACCACTCCAGGAATCACGATCGCCGGGATTTCAGGTGCATCCGTGAGCAACCTCACCATCAGCGGACATTCACCGGGCGTGCAGATTTCGGCTGCAGCGTCACTCATGCTCACGTCCGTTGTCATAGACGCAAACAACGTGGCAGGCGTCGCGCTCACTGGCGCGGCAAGCAATCTCGATCTCGAAAATTCGGTCGTGCGCGGATCGATCGCGACGGCATCCGCAAAAGGTGACGGCATCGATCTCGGAGTCGGCACCACGGCGACAATTCAAAACAGCGCCGTCGTCGCCAACACCGAAGAAGGCATCTACGCGACCGGTGCAGCAACCAAGCTCACGGTGAAAAATTGCGTCGTCACCGACACCGCGATGAACGCATCCGGAAATTTCGGAATCGGCATCGACGTCGTCACGCAAGCCGTCGCCGAGGTCGACACCTCGTTCATCGCGCGCAATCACGAAGGTGGAATGGTCGCCGCTGCGCACGCCGATCTGCAAATAAAACAATCGGTGATCGCGAACAACGTTCCGAGCACTGCCGGCTACGGGCGCGGCATTACCAATGACGGCGCACAAGTTGGCATCGACGAATCGACGGTCGTCGCAAACGTCGACGTCGGAATTGCGGTCGAAGATGCGCCGGGCTCGCTCACCGCGAATCACACGGTATTTCGCGGTCAATTGCCGAATGCCGATCATTCGAAAGGAACGGGCGTCTCCGCGAGCAGCGGAGGCATCGCCACGCTCACGTCGGTCGCGCTCGTCGGAAATTCCGAAGAAGGCGCGTTCGCCGACGGCACGGGATCAATCCTCACTGTCAACGACTCGATCGCACGCGACGGCGTCATGTTGGCCGGCAACACCGCAGGCAATGGGCTCGTCGCGCAGAACGGCGGCAAGCTCGTCATCCAAGGATCGGCGCTCGTCGCCAATCACGAATCGGGTTTGCTGCTCTTCGATCCGATGACTACGGCGCAAGTCACGCAGAGCATCATCGCGCGACAATTGCCCAGCCAAGGAACGCAATTCGGACGGGGAATCGTGCTGCAAAATGGACCATCCCTCACGTTCGGTCAAAGCGTCGTCGCAACGAACACCGACATCGGACTTTCGGCGCGCGGTGTGGGAACGACTGTAACGCTCACCGAATCGCTGATCCGCGACACTGCTCCGCAGATTTCGGACGGCGCACACGGCCGCGCGCTCAACATCATCGAAGGCGCAACGGCCAACGTCACGAGCTGCGAGCTTTACGACGACACCGAGGTCGCTGCGCTGGTATCGGGCGCGAGCGCGAAGGTCACATTCACCGACTCGGTCATCGCGCATACGCAGCTCGACAAAAAAACGTCGACGGTGGGACGCGGGCTCGCGTCACAAAACAGCGCGATCGTTTCGTTCACCGGCGGCGTGGTCACGGGCAGTATTCAAAGCGGTGTGTCGAGCGGCGGCGTTGGCGCATCGCTCGCGATGGACACGTCCCTGATCGACGCCACGACGAGCTTGCCCGACGGCACGTTCGGCCACGGCGTTCTCACCTTCGACAAATCGAACTTGTCGCTCGCGAACGTCACGGTGAGAAACAGCGGATCGGCCGGCGTGATCGTCGACGCAGCGGGCGCGACGATCTCCGCGTGTCGCATCTTGAACAACGCCATCGGCATCAACGCCCAAAATGGCTCGTCGCTCACGCAGGTCGACGCCGTGCCCGATTCGCCGAGCCCGCTCGAGGTCGACGTATCGAATGACACGGTTTTTCAAGGCAATCAGACGCGTGTCGGCTCGAATCAGTTGCCGCTGCCGGCGCTGCTCGGAAACTAATTTCTCGAGCTCCCCCGAGCTCGGCTCGGTCAGCGCAGATTTTCTTTCACGCATTTCCCTAGCGCGGCGAGCAGTTCTTCCGCGTTGCTCAGACCGCTTCCTGTTCCATCGAAGCGACGCGTGAGACGCATGTCCGGCGTGAGGCGATACGGGCTCTTGGGTGCACGAACGAGCTCCAGAATTTTCTGGGGATCGAGCGGCGTGTCCTCGCGCAAATGCAATGTCACGCTGCGTGCGTTCGCTTCGCAACCGAGCACCATGAGACGACGCAGCTCGGTTTTCACGCGCATCAGCTCAATGAGATTTTTTGCTTCGCCAGGCGGCGGCCCGAAACGATCTTCCATCTCCACCGCGATGTCTTGCACGTGCGCTTCATCCATCGCGGACGCGAGTCGTGTGTAGAGCGAGAGACGAACGCCGACCTCGCTGATGTAATCATCCGGCAAAAGCGCGGAGACGTCGAACGACAAATCCGGATCGACCTCATGCACGGCAGGCTCACCACGCAGCTCATTTACGGCCTCTTCGAGCATATGCGTGAACAAGTCGAAGCCGACGCTCGCGACATTTCCCGATTGCTCGCCGCCCAGCAGATCTCCGGCGCCGCGCAACTCGAGATCGAGTGAGGCGATCTGAAATCCGCTTCCCAATTCGGTGTGACGCTCGAGCGCCTCGATGCGCGAGCGCGCTTCGTCGGACAGCGCGTTGTTGGCGGGCACGATCAGATAACAATAGGCACGCTCTTTCGAGCGACCAACGCGACCACGTAATTGATAGAGCTGCGCGAGGCCGAAGAGATCGGCGCGGTCGATG
>JBDTFL010000837.1:0-7850 GCA_039937955.1 Polyangiaceae bacterium
TGCGGCACGCGTTTGTTGCTCCGTTTTTGGAGCGCCTCTTTTTCTCGCGCGTTTCTCTCGCCACGGTTTTTGGCGCTAGGTCTTTTCCGGAAGACGAAATCGCGGATAGCTGCCGAGCACACGCAGCTCCGATGACACCTGCGCGAGCTGAGCAAGTGCCGCGGCGACTCTTGCATCACCTCGATGACCCGCAAAGTCCGTCAGGAATACGTAGCGCCATGCTTCGCTTTTGTTCGGACGCGATTCGATGCGCGACAGGCTGATCGCGTGCGCCTCGAAAATGCTGAGTACTTTTCGGAGCGCGCCTTCTTCGTCGCGCGTGCCGAAAGCGATGCTGGTTTTATCGTCTCCCGTAGGCGGTGCATCTTCGTTCGCCAAAACAACGAAGCGCGTCGCGTTCGAAACCTGATCTTGAATTTCTCTGCACAATGCAGGCAAACCGTACAGCTCACCGGCCAGTCGACTCGCGATTGCCGCATTTTTCTCGTCGGATTTCGCTTCGATGACCGCCGCGGCGGTCGACGACGATTGTACGATTTGCGCGGCCGGCAGATTTTTGGCGAGCCACCCGCGACATTGGGCGAGCGCTTGCGGATGCGAGTAGACGCGCGCGACGTTCGAGAGCGAGCCCGCTTGCGACAGTAGACAATGCTCGATGGGCATCACGAGCTCTTGGCAAATTTTGATCTCGGTTTCCACGAGCGCGTCGGCCGTGAACGACACCGCGCCCTCCGTCGAGTTTTCGAGCGGCACGACGCCGTAGGCTGCGTCACCACGCGCGACTGCATCGAACACGCCGTCGATCGTCGCCACTTCGCGGTAGCGCGCTGCCAAACCAAACGCTTGGCGCGCCGCCATCTGCGTGAAGGTTCCTTCGGGCCCGAGATACGCGACGTGCATTTGTGTCTGCAGCTGCAAACAGGCGCTCATGATTTCGCGGAACACGACACGAATGGCTTCGCGCGGAAATGCACCGGCGCCCTTCGCGTAGAGCCGTTCGATCACCGCGCGCTCGCGTTCGGGAGCGTGAAATCGTGTGGTATTTTCAGCCTTTTTCGCTACGGCAATTTTCTGCGCAAGGTCGGCTCGTTTGGCGAGCGCTCGCAAAATTTCGTCGTCGATCGCGTCGATCTCGGAGCGCAGCTTCGGAAGCGTCACGCGCGACGCCTCTCCAGAATTTTGACGAACGAACGACCGCGCAGCTCCTCGGTAAACGGCTTCACGCGAATACCGATGAACGGAGGCAGCATTTTTTCGCGCATTCCACGCACGATTTCGCGTGCGGCGGCTTCCGCGTGACCATCCTCTTCGTCGTCTTTTCGATTTCCATAACCATCCTCGAAATCGATTCGAAAGTCTTCGCCCGGCTCCCGCTCCAGCTTCTCGACGACGCGCGGATACACCTTTTCTGCGAGGCCCCGCGCCATTCCAATCGCCAAGGAAAACGCTGCAGCATCTGAAGCGTTCTCGTCGAGCGCTTTGATTGCGAGCTCCCCCAAACGATGCGCGATATCGGCCTTGAAGAGGTGCGCCCCGCCATAAACAGTGTGCACCGGCTGCCGACGCGGCGAATCCCCGACGAAGCGCGCCGTGTGCTCCAAGTTCTTCTCGCGCAATTTCTCGAGCGATTCGCGCGCGCTCTCCTTGGTCAACGTCGTCTTCACCGTTGCGCTGCTCCTTTCAACTCATCCACGAAAGATACTACCCTCTAACTTCTCGAACGAAACGGCAGTCAGATACACTCGCATTCCCCGCCGATGGACCCTCTCGCTTTCGATCCCAGCCAAGTGCTCGTCATGATCCTCGCCGGTGGCGAGGGTAAGCGTTTGCATCCCCTCACGCTCGATCGCGCGAAGCCCGCGGTGCCGTTCGGTGGCCGCTATCGCATCATCGACATCGTGCTCTCGAACTTCGTGAACTCCGGCATCGCGAAGGTGAAAATTCTCACGCAATACAAAAGCGCGTCGCTCGACGAGCACATCGCGCGCGTGTGGCGCCTCTCGCCGATCTTGGATCAATTCATCGAGGCGGTACCCGCGCAACAACGCACCGGAAAAACCTGGTACCGCGGATCGGCAGACGCGGTTTACCAGTGCAAGCACGTCATCGAGGACGAGAAGCCCGAGCTCGTCGCGATCTTCGGCGGCGACCACATCTACAAAATGGATGTGCGCCAAATGATTTCGTTTCACGTCGCGAAGAGCGCCGAGGCAACGGTTGCGGTCATTCCGATTCCGCGTTCGCAAGCGAGTGATTTCGGAGTCATCGAAATCAATGCGGAAGGGAAAATCCTGGCCTTTCATGAAAAGGTCGCGAACCCGCCAACCATGCCCGGAAATCCGGACATGTGCTTGGCGTCGATGGGAAATTACATTTTCCAAGCGGCAGCGCTCATGCACGGCGTCGACGAAGATTCGAAAGTCGACGAGAGCGATCACGATTTCGGAAAAAATATTTTGCCGCGCATGGTGCAAGACGGTCGCGAGGTTTGGGCTTATGACTTCGCCACGAACCGCGTGCCCGGCGAGGACGCGCGCGGCAACGGTTACTGGCGCGACGTCGGAACCATCTACGCCTATTGGCGCGCGCAAATGGATCTCATCGAAATTCATCCGCAGTTCAATCTCTACAATCGTCGCTGGCCAATCCGCACCGGCGCAACGCATGACCCGCCGGCGAAATTCGTTTTCCGCGACGAGGCTCAGGCGCGCGTCGGTATCGCGACCGATTCACTCGTCAGTCATGGCTGCATCATTTCCGGAGGCCGAATTCACCGCAGCGTTTTGTCGGTCGGCTGCCGCATCAACTCATTCAGCGAAGTAGAGGAGAGCGTCCTCTTCGAGGGCGTTCAAATCGGCCGTCACACCAAGCTGCGCCGCTGCATCGTAGACAAAGACGTGATCATTCCGTCGGGCGTCGAAATCGGCTTCAATCTCGAGCTCGACCGACAACGATTCACCGTCGACAACGGCATCGTGGTCATTCCGAAAAAAGCGATAATCGACGGCAAAATCGAGAGTTAATCGGGTCAGTTCGTCGTACGCTTCTTTGGCTTTAGATGCCGCGCACCATCATCATCGGCGACGTTCACGGATGCAGCGTCGAGCTCGAAGCGCTCCTCGAACGCGTCGGTGTCGATTATGGCGACATGCTCGTGTTCGTCGGTGACGTGGTCAGCAAAGGTCCGGACTCACTCGGCGCGCTCGACATCGTACGACGCACCGGCGCGATTTTGGTCCGTGGAAATCACGAAGCACGTTTGCTCGCGTGGAAAAAATCACCAAACGAAATCGTGCTCGGAAAAGCGCATCGCGAGGTCGTCGAAAAGTTGCGCGAAGAAGACTGGACGATCTTGGAAGCGTCCGTATTGCATTTCGATTTGCCCACTCACGACGCACGCGTCGTTCATGCGGGCGTCGTCCCCGGCGTGCCGATCGAAAAACAAACCGCCGAAGATCTCGTCACCATTCGCAGCGTCGACTCGAAAGGCGAAGCGAGCGACAAGGCCACAGGCAATCCGCTGTGGGGCGAGCTGTACAAAGGGCCGCCGCACATCGTCTTCGGACACAATGCAGTCACCGGTTTGCAGCTGCATCCGTGGGCCACGGGGCTCGACACCGGGTGCGTATACGGCGGACGCCTCGCCGCCATCGTCTTGAACGAAGGCGAGAAAATCCCCAAACGCGCCAGCGAACGCGAGCCGCTTTTGGTTTTCGAGCCCGCCCGCCGGGTGTACGTCGACACCAAGGCCCGCGCCTGAGGACGATTCGTGAGCTTGCTAACGATCTGGATGTGAGGCGCCTGACGACGATTCGTGAGCTTGCTAACGATCTCGACGTGAAACCCTGGAAAAAGCAGTGCGCCGCACATTTCACGGCGAGGAAATACCGGGTATTCGGCGCAGAAACAGGTAACCTTCGCGCCATGCTTTCGGCTCGTCTTCGCCGCTCGATTTCTGGCGTTACGCTTCTCGCCTGTGTGCAGACGATGACGCTCTCGTCGCCGATCTTTTTCGCCAGCACCGCACACGCGCAACAGCGGGGCTCGGCGCCGCGCCAAGACTTGATCACGCGCGGCAGAAATCTCTTCGACGACCAGCAGTACGAGGAGTCGACGCAAACGTTGTCGGCCGCGCTGCTTCGCCCGAACAACACGAAAGAGCAGAAGATCGAGATCTACCGCCTGCTCGCCTACAACTACATCACGATGAATCGCAAGGACGAGGCGGAGAGCGCCGTCCGAGGGTTGCTCGCGATCGATCCGGAATATGCGCTTCCGCCGAGCGAGTCACCGCGCTTCCGCGATTTTTTCACGAATGCAAAAACGAAATGGGAAGCCGACGGCAAACCCGGCCTCGTGCAAGAGCAAGCCACCCCGGCAGCAGCCGTGACGATGGCGCACATCTCGCCGTCGCAGGTCGACAAGGGAACCGACATCCCGCTGTCGGTGCAGCTCACCGATCCGCAACATCGCGCGGGATCGGTGAAGCTTCTTTATCGAGCCGGCTCCAAGGGCAAATTCGAATCGCTCGACGTCTCGATCGTCGACGGCAAAGGCCACGCGACGATTCCGGGCAGCGCAGTGAAGCCGCCGCTCGTCGAATATTATTTCGAGGCGTACGACACGAGCTCGCTCCCCATTGCATCGCGGGGTGATGCAGCCGCGCCACTTCGCGTTGCGGTTCCCGACCAAGGCGCAGGTTGGGTTTTGCCGGTCGTGATCGGCGGTGGTGTCGTCGGCGTTGCCGCGCTCGTGCTCGGCGGTCTCGCGATCGGCGGCGCTTTCAAAGGATCGAACGCATCCGGCCCCGGCGGACCCGGCGGACCGCGCCAGTCGACGGTCAGCGTCAGCATCGGTCAGTGATCCCTCGATTTCCATTCGTCCTCGTCGACGTCTCGACCGACGCCGCCGATGAGATGAGCGGCCTCCTGTTCGAGCTCGGCGCCGACGGCATCGAAGAACGCGACGCCACGACGCTCGCGAAAGGCGCGCAAACCGACGCAGGGCTCGTCACACTGGTCGCGAGCTTCGCCACGCACGACGCCGCAAAAGAAGCGCTCGCTCAGCTCGACGCGTCGAACAATCCACGCCTCGAAGAGATCATCGGCGACGCATGGCGCGACGCATGGAAGGAACATTTTCATCCGTTCCTCTTGTGTGAAGGCTTGGTGGTTGCTCCGCCGTGGGAAAAATACGACGGCTCGTCCGGTGAAGCACGCGTGCTCGAGCTCGAGCCCGGTCGTGCGTTCGGAACGGGCCTCCACGAGACCACGTCGCTCGTCGCGCAAGCGCTGTCCGAGCACGCGAACGCATTCGCCGGAAAAAATATTTTGGATGTCGGATGCGGCAGCGGAATTCTCTCGCTCGTCGCGCTCGCGTTCGGCGCGAAAGCGGCACGCGCCATCGACAACGACGCCGACGTCATCGGTGTGGTCGTCGAAAACGCCGAACGAAATGATTTCGGCGCGCGCGTGAATGCCGACACGACCGACATCACAGGCATCTCCGAAAAGTATCCAGTCGTCGTCGCGAACATCGAAGCCGATGTGCTCATCAAGATGTCAGCGGCGCTCGAGCAATCCGTGGAACCGCGCGGACTGCTTGTTTTGTCGGGTATTTTGGCTCCGCAGAAAGATCGTGTGCTCGCCGCGTTTTCCCGATTCGAGCTCCTCGACGCACCCGCGCGCGGTGAATGGGTAGCGCTCGTGCTCCGCGCGGCATGATCAAGCGGCGCGCTCCGATCGCGAAGCTCGCATCCGGAGAGCTCACGCTCGACGCCGCCGCCGGTCGTTACCTCGGTCGCGTTTTACGACTCGCGGCCGGCGACGACTTCATCGCGTTCGAGCCCGATCACGCGCTCGAAGCCGACGCAAAAATCATCGCGATCGACGACGGGATGGTCACCGTCCGCATAGGCGACATCCGCAACGCGCAAGTCGTTGCCGACCGAAACGTCACGCTCGTTCAAGGCATCGCCAAAGGTGAAAAATGTGACGCCATCGTGCGCGACGCTACCGAGCTCGGAGCCACGAAAATCATTTTCGCCTCCACCGAACGCAGCGTCGTGCGCCTCGACGCCACGCGCAGCGCGGAGCGATTGACACGCTGGAAAAAAATCGCCGAAGAGGCCGCGCGCCAGTGTGGTCGCGGTGATGCGCCAGCGATCTCCATTGCAGCTTGGAACGACGCCATCCAAGAAGCACGCGCCGCCGATGTGCGCTTCGTGCTCGATCCGCACGCACATGTACCGCTGGCCCCGCATCTTCTCGAAGCAGCACGAGAACGAGTACGTGGCGTCGCGTTTGCGGTCGGTGCCGAGGGTGGTCTCACGCCGGACGAGATCAAAACCGCTGAAAAACAAGGCTGGCGTGCGGTTTCGTTCGGCAACACCGTGCTCAGAACCGAGACCATGACATCTGCTTTTTTGGGCGCGCTCCGCGCATTCGCCCAAGCGTTCGAAGACCCAAGCGAGAGTTGAGCAAAGCTTGAACGTGCCTCCGATTGATTAATCGAAGTGCGCATTCTGCTACAATTGCATGATGAAACATGGGCATGCCTTGAGCGAAGTTGCACGGCAGCGCCGAAAGATCTTCGGGCTCTTGACGCTCGGATCCTTCGGCCTTGCATTCGCGGCGTCTCCGTTCGGTTGCGGTCTCGACGACAGTGCCCTCCAGCAAATCGGCGGAGCCGACAGCAGCTTCAGCGACACCGGAGTCCTCCTCGGCGGCGACGGCGGTCAGGCGATCGCGGATAGCGGCAGCGACGCCATCGCGTGCATCCCTGAGAGCTGCAACAACTACCCGAGCGTTTGCCGCACAGGACTGGACGACGGCTGCGGCGGAAAGATCGATTGCTTGGCGTGCCCGACCGATCAGAAATGCATTCCTGACAGCGGCACCTGCGACGGCCCTCCGATTTGCCACGATGCAGGCGAGCCCGG
Source organism: Polyangiaceae bacterium (assembly GCA_039937955.1). Taxonomy (GTDB): domain Bacteria; phylum Myxococcota_A; class Polyangia; order Polyangiales; family Polyangiaceae; genus JAICXU01. Next base: position 6,941 of record JBDTFL010000837.1, read on the forward strand.
CGGAAACTGCGAGACGATCATCAACGAGGGTAATGGCATCGAAGCCGGCTGCGGCGAATGCTCCGACAACTACACATGCACGGCGAGCACGTGCCAATGCGCGTCGACGGTCGTCTGCAACGGTGCGTGCTGCGCAGCTTCGACGAACGTTTGCAACGCATCGAACGATTGTTGCCCGCCCGACTCGATCGCCACGACCTGCGGAAACGCATGCAACATCACGAAAACCAACAACTGCGGAATGGGGGTCACCTGCCCGGCGACGTGTGGAGGCCCTCTACAATGCGCGCCGAACACGAAGACATGTGACACTCCGCCGGCCTGCCCGAGCATGGGTCAAAACGGCGGAAGCTGCGGCATCATCACGGGCTCCGACGGCCTCACCTCGAATTGCGGATCGACCTGCTCGGTAACGAACGAGACATGCTCCAACAACGTTTGCGGTTGCGCGTCACCTCTTTGCGGAACCAACTGCTGCGCGTCAGGCGCCGTTTGCATTGCGGCCAGCAGCACGTGCTGCACGCCCAATTCGGTGGCAACGACCTGCAACAACAAGTGCGGCACCGTCACGAACAACTGCGGTCAATCGATCGCATGCCCCGGAAACTGCGGGACCGGCGACATCTGCACCGGGTCGTCCAACTGTACATGTGGCGCGGGCGGCGACACCGACACGTGCAATCCCGGCGACAAATGCTGCCACGGAGCGCACTACTACTGTCACGACGACGGCAAGTGCAACTGAGCTAAGCTCGATTCGGGTCGATGCTCGAACGGATTGCGCTTCATCAGACGCGGCTGCGAACGCCGGGACTCGGCCTCGACTCCAAGGGGGTCGCGCTCGGCTCCAAGGGCGTGCTGCTCCTGCCGTCGATCGATCGGCTCGTCGCGCTTCTTGCGGTGCACACGC
>JBDTFL010000838.1:0-8137 GCA_039937955.1 Polyangiaceae bacterium
GCCTTCGGGTCCTTACCACTCACGTTGTGCATCGGTCGTAGCTCGTGCTCGAACCGCAACAGCTCCAGCAGCAGACGATTCCCTTCCGCAAGCACCGCACATAGATGTTGGCGAGTACGGATGACGACCGTAGCTACGGCGACCAGATTTTTTTCCGCCAGCGCGTCACGCAAGACGGCGTAAGCCTTATGACCCTGCTTGGCGGGAACCAGGTAGTAAGGACGCTCATAATAGGTCGGATGAATCTCGTCGCGGCCGACGAAGTCTTCGATGTCGATGCTCTGCGTGGCTGCCACATTCGCGTGCTTGAAGTCTTCGTCGGTGACCACGACGTACTTTCCCTTCGCCACCTCGTAACCTTTGACGATGTGCTCCCACGCGACTTTTTCCCCGGTGCTCTTGTTGATACGCTCGTAACCGATCGGCGACATGTCGCGTTCGTCGAGCTGGTGAAACGCGAGCTCCCCACTCTTCTCGGCAGGAACCAAGCTCACCGGAATCTGGACGAGGCCGAATCCGATCGTGCCCGTCCACAAAGCGCGCTGCGAGGGCTCGCCGGTTTCGTTAGCTGCGCCATCTCTCTGTTTGCTTTTTTGCGTTCGCCCTTTGGCCATGGTGCGTCAGCGAAGTGCAACGCTCGTACCTCCAGCAGATCGCGAAGAGTTGCTGCGCTGCGTGCATGAACTGCCGCAAAAACCGGGCGATTCCGCTCAGCGTGGCGAAAACGCACACGCCCGAAATTCTCGATCATTGGATCTCGCGCGAGAAGCGCTCGGCACATAGAGTGCGTTTGGCGAAATCATGACGAGACGTTTTTCGGTCGGAGCAGAAGCGCGAGACGATGGAACGAGCTTTCGCGTGTGGGCGCCCAAGCGAAGGTCAGTCGAGCTGCTCCTCGAACGCGACTCGGGTATCGAGATGATTTCGATGACCGCCGAACCACGTGGATACTTTTCGACGGTGGCATCAGCGCCGGCCGGCACACGTTACAAATTCAAGCTCGACGGGGGTGACGCCTTCGCCGATCCCGCGTCGCGTTTTCAACCGGAGGGTCCGCACGGGCCATCGCAAGTCGTCGACGCGCGGCCATTCGCCTGGACCGACGTCAGCTGGCGAGGCGCCGAGCTCCGTGGCCAGGTCCTCTACGAGATGCACATTGGCACCTTCACCAAAGAAGGGAGTTGGAGCGCTGCGGCCGAGCAGCTCGACGAGCTCGCGAGCCTCGGTATCACGTGCATCGAGGTCATGCCGATCGCCGAGTTTCCTGGCCGGTTCGGCTGGGGTTACGACGGCGTCAATTTATTTGCACCCACGCGCCTCTATGGCGAGCCCGACGCCCTGAGGTCTTTCGTCGACCGCGCGCACGCTTGCGGTCTCGCCGTGATTTTGGATGTCGTTTACAACCACTTAGGTCCGGATGGTAACTACTTACCTCAGTACTCCGACGACTACTTTACGGATGCCCACGTCACGGATTGGGGCGCAGCCATCAATTTCGACAACGAAGGTGCGTATGGAGTCCGCAGCTTCGTGATTGACAACGCCGCATATTGGATCTCGGAATTTCACTTCGACGGGCTGCGGCTCGACGCCACGCAGAACATCTACGACAGCTCGTCGAATCACGTTTTGGCTGAAATTTCCCGCGCGACGCGCGCTGCCGCAAAAAGTCGCTCCATCCTTTTAATCGCTGAAAACGAATCGCAAGACGCGAAGTTGGTGCGGCCGTTTGCGCAGGGTGGCTACGGCCTCGACGCACTTTGGAACGACGATCTTCATCACACGGCAAAGGTCGCTCTCACCGGCCGCCGCGAGGCTTACTATACGGACTACAAAGGCTCGCCTCAGGAGCTCCTCTCATGTTTGAAGCGAGGGTACCTCTATCAAGGCCAACGTTATTCGTGGCAGAAGAAACGACGAGGCACGGCTTCGCTCGACTTGCACCCGTCCGCGTTCACAACGTTTTTGGAGAATCACGATCAAGTGTCGAACTCCACCGATGGTGGCCGAGGACACACCCGCGCGACCGCCGCGCTCTGGCGTGCTCTGACCGGCCTGATGCTCTTGGCGCCGGGCACACCGATGCTTTTTCAGGGACAGGAATTTTCGTCGTCTGCTCCGTTTCTATTTTTCGCTGATCACGTTGGCGACCTCGCCGCGGCTGTTCGAAACGGACGCGCCGCGTTTCTTGCGCAGTTTCCCTCGATGTCGTCCGACGAAGCGCGTGCTCAGCTCGACGATCCTTCCGCGCTCCAAACGTTCGACCGGTGCAAGCTCGACTTCGAGGAGCGATCACGAAATACCCTTATTTATGCGATGCATCGTGAGCTACTGCGGATCCGCAAGAGTCTCGCAGGCGTCTATGAGGATGCGAAGCTCGACGGCGCCGTGCTCTCTCCAGACGCTTTTTGTTTTCGTTTCATCGGCTCGGCTCACGGCGACCTGATTGCGGTGGTGAACCTCGGCGAGGATCAAGAGATCTTCCCTTCCGACCCACTGCTAGCGCCCCCCGCCGATTGTTCATGGCACCCAGTCTGGAGCTCCGAGGATCTCGCTTGGGGTGGCGCCGGGAGCCCGCCGCCCGAAGATGCGGAAGGACGTTGGCGCCTCACCGCCGAATCACTCGTCCTTCTGGAAGCAGTCCCCACGGCGGGCTTACCTCGCGTCTCGCCTTCACCCGAATCGAGGCACACGTGACGAATGGCGTTCGCCGAACCTTAGCTAAGGCACCCTCGCGCGCGTTCGACGATCCGAGCGACCCCGAGAACACGCACGAGTGGCTGATCACGAATGGCTTCGGCGGCTATGCCTTCGGTACCGTGTCCGGGCTCATTACGCGTCGCTTTCATGGTCTGCTCATCGCCGCGTTGCCCGCGCCGCTTGGTCGCACCATGATGCTGAACTACCTGGCCGAAGAGATTCATTTTTCTGACGGCCGCGTGGTTGCCCTCTCTCAACAGGAAAAACCGAACGCCCGAGCACCGCTGCCGATCGCCAAAATAGCTGAATTTTGGCTGGATGGCGGGCTTCCGACTTGGCGCTACGTAATTGACGACGTCGTCATCGAAAAGCAGCTCGTGATGCCGAATCGTCAAAACACGATTCATTGCTCGTATCGGCTCGTTCAGGGCGGGCCCGTTCAGCTCGCGTTGCACCCTTATGTTCAGTTCCGGCATCACGAGGGTGAGCTCCTGCAAGCGCCCTCCGTACCTTATGAGCTTAGGGTCGTCGGCGGACGCTACGAAATTCACAGTCCCGGTCTGCCTGCGCTCAGGCTTGCGGTTCGTGGCGCCGACGCACCGTTCATGATCGGCGTCTCGCGTCTCGAGGACATCAACTATCCGATCGAGAAGACGCGCGGCTACGACTCCACGGGCGGGCTTTATGCGCCGGGTTTTTTCGAAGCGGCGCTCGCGTCTCAGACTGCGATCTCGTTCGTGGCTTCCACTGAAACATGGGAGCACGTCGACGCGCTTCCGCTCGGCACTGCGCTCGCGTGCGAGCAGGAACGGCGATCGCGCCTATTGGTGGCTGCGGAGCCCCATCTTCACGAAGGGGTCGGCGCCGAGCTGGTGCTGGCAGCGGATCAATTCGTCATTCGCCCGCCCGGCCGCGTTTCGGAGGCGGCACGCGCCAAGGCGATGGGTGACGAGCTGCGGACTGTGATCGCAGGCTACCCGTGGTTTACCGATTGGGGCCGCGACACGATGATCAGCTTGGAGGGGCTGACGCTCGTCACCGGGCGTCATCGCGAGGCGCGCTACATCTTGCGAACGTTCTCGCACTACATTCGGGATGGTCTCATTCCCAACATGTTTCCAGAGGGGACGAACGCGGGCCTTTATCACACGGCCGACGCAACCCTGTGGTTTTTCCATGCGATTCATCGTTACGTCGAGGCAACCAATGATCACGAAACGTTGCGCGTGATCCTCCCGTCGTTACGCGAAATCGTCGACGCGCACTTTCGAGGAACGCGGTTCAACATCCATGTCGATCCGAACGACGGCCTTCTGTCACAAGGAGCCAAGGGCTATCAGCTCACCTGGATGGATGCGAAATACGACGACGTCGTCGTAACGCCGCGCCGCGGAAAGGCGGTGGAGATCAACGCGCTCTTCTACAACGCACTCATGCTCCTCGAGGGTTGGGTGCGCGCGGACGGCGACACGGAATACGCAGCACGTCTTGCGGCAAATGCCGAGCGGCTTCGAGCATCCTTCAACGCGAAGTTCTGGTATCCCGCCGGCGGCTATCTCTACGACGTCGTCGACGATCTCGAAGCCAAAGATGCCGCCTCCACGAACGACCCGTCGTTCCGGCCGAACCAGCTGCTCGCCATTTCGCTCGATCATCCTGTGCTCGACCCGATCTATTGGAAGCCCGTGGTGGATCTCTCACGCGACCGTCTGCTTACGCCAGTAGGCTTAAGGTCGCTGGCGCCGGGTCATCCGGATTACAAGCCTAAGTACTTCGGCGACCTGAAAACTCGCGATATGGCTTATCACCAAGGCACGGTCTGGGCTTGGTTGATTGGTCCATTCATCGATGCTTGGCTCAAGGTCTATCCGGATGGGCAAGCGGATGCTCAGCAGATGCTGAAAGGCTTAGAGCATCACCTCGGCGAAGCGTGCGTCGGCAGCATCAGCGAGATCTTCGACGCCGAAGCGCCATTTTCGCCGCGCGGGTGTGTTGCGCAAGCTTGGAGCGTCGCCGAAGTACTACGCAGCTGGGTCAAGGTTCGGACATGAAAAGCGCGACCGGAAAATTCGCGAACGCCTCAGAGAGCTTGATTTCTCCTGAAACGGCGATCGCCGCGCCTGTGATCACGTTCCGATAATTTCCGCGGTGCAAAAAGGGCAGGCGGGCGTCGCCCCAGGCGTCGCCGAGCGGCCAGGTTCCTTTCGCGCGAGATGACGCTGCCACGAGGCGCGGAACCACACATAGCAAGCGCTCCTTTTCGAAGCCGCGGGTAAAGGCGAAAAGATGCTCGCCACCGGCGATGGATTCGTAGTCGCCACGCCGAAAGAGCTCGGCGTGCTCGCGGCGTGCTGTTAGCGCCGCGTGGGTGACGAGCAGCTTCATACCGCCACTCGCGATGTCTCCCAAGAGATCCGCGCAAAGCTTGAGCTTGTCGCCGGCGTTTCGTATTCGGTTCAGCAGTACCCTGCGTTCGTCGAACCTTACGGGTCTGCGATTGTCCGGATCGACCAAGACTTGATGCCAAAGCTCTGCACCTTGATAGATGTCAGGAACGCCAGGTGCGCAGAGCTTGATGAGACATTGCGAGACGCCGTTTACTGCTGCGGGTATGGCGATGCCGTCGCAAAAACGGCGCATGCCGTCCATGAATGGGTCGTCGGCGAAAGCGCGCTCGATGAAGTCGCGAAGGGCGTCGTCGTACTCCGCATTCGGGTTCGTCCACGACGTTTGCTGCTTGGCCTCTTTGGACGCTTTCAGCATGACGATCTGCACCCGCTCGCAAAGATCCTTACGGCCATCGACACCGTTCCAGCCGAAGGGCCACGCGCCGACGAGCGTTTGATAAAAGAGATATTCGTGATTCGCGGTGGGCGCCGTTTCGCCATCTACCTGTCGCGTGCACCCCGTGAGCAGCTCGTGCCACTGGGCGACGCATCTCTGCCAAGGCTCCAAAACCTCTGAAATTACGGCGATTCGTGCGGCGACGTCCTCGCCTCGTTTCGAATCGTGCGTCGAGGTCGTGGTCATGGCGAGCGGCCAACTCCGCGCGCGTTCGGCGTTTTGCTCGTGCAGCTCCTCCGGCGTGGTTCCGAATTTCGAAGGCGCTCCGCCAACGTCGTTCAAACAGATCAGACGGTTGTAACGATAGAACGCAGTGTCCTCGGACGACTTTGCCATCACCGCGCCGGTGAGCTGCTGCAGCCTTAGTCCGAACGCAGCATGCGCCGCGCGCTCCTGCTCGGCGGCCTCCACTTTGAGCAGGAGAACGTCGCGCAAGAATTCGTACACCGCGGGACTGGTGCCGAGATCACGATGCTGAGCGCGCGCGATCGCGTGCAGAGTGATCTTCGTCTCGTCTTCGGTGATGGGCTCGCCGAGGCGCACGTAGGTTCGATACACCTCTAATGCCGAGATGGTTTGCGTAAGAGCGCGTGTGAGGCTCACCAACGTGAAGTCGTGCCATTTGCGGTTCATGCTCGCGATGCCCTCGAGCGAACGCGCCAGCATGTTGACCTCACTACCTAAGCTAAAGGCCAAAATATAGCGTTTTGAGTCGAGCAAATGCGTCGCAAATGGCTTTCGGTCGCCCGTGAATTGCCGATAAAAATTGGTGAGCGGAACATCCGCGCGCGGGTCGACCCAAAGACCCGTGACCGTACTGGCAAAGTCGTAACCGGTCGTGCCGTCGATGAGCCACGTGCTGGGCAAGTGCTCTCCCGGCTCCAAAATCTTTTCGGCGAAGAGCGGCAACGGACGCGCGACGTCGTCGGGGCTCGCCTCGGAAACGCGCTTCGGTGCGCGATTCGCAAATTTGCTTTGGAGCTTCTCGAAGTACGCGCGCGGGTCGTAGAGACCGTCGGTGTGATCGAGCCGCAGCGCCTGCACGCGATCTTCGGCCAGCAAATCGAACAGAAGCCGATGCGACTCGTCGAACACCGCGTCGTTCTCCATGCGAATGGCTGCGAGCGCGTTGACGTCGAAGAAGCGCCGATAGTTGATCTCTTCGACCGCTACTCGCCACGACGCCAGCCGATAATTTTGGTCACGCAGAAAATTGTCGAGTGCGTCGAAGCTGCTCGGATCGCCGATTTTTCCGTTCAATTCGTCGATCGCGTCGGTCAGTGCGCGCGCAACCTCGGGCTCCGCGGACACGAGCGCGGCGAGCCTTCGTTTCGCGACGCTCTCTTCGCGCGCGCGTTCTTTTCGTTGGTCTTGTGCGACCTCGCTCGGCATCGGCAAATGCCGAATCGACGACAGGATGCTCTCGAGCTCCTGCCGTTGCGGCGTTCCCTCCGCCAAGCCCGAGCCTGCGAGGACCTTCTCCAGCAGCGGGATGGTCGTTTTCGGGGCAACCGGAAAGCGCTGATCGAAGTAGGCGACCTCGACACCGCGTGCCTCTTTCCACGAAACTTTGAGCTCGCCGCGCTCCAACGTGTCGCCATAAGAAGCGCCGAGCACTGGCAAGAGCACGCGATTCTGCAGGTCCGGTTTTGCCGGATGCCAATCGATGTCGAAGTGGTCGGCGTAGAGCGAGCTGGGACCGTTCTCGAGGACGTCGGACCACCACAGATTGCGGCTGCTGGCGATGCCCATATGATTGGGAACCCAGTCCAGCACTAAACCTAAGTGTTTGGCGCGTAGGGTGTCGGACAGCTCGACGAACTGTTCATAGGTTCCGAGCTCGTCGTTCAAGCGCGAATGGTCGACGACGTCGTAACCGTGCGTGCTGCCTTCCGCCGCCGCCATGAGTGGGGAGGCATAGACGTCCGTGACGCCGAGGTCTGCGAGATAGTCGACGACACTTCTTGCGGCGGTGAATCCGAAATCGCGATTGAACTGCAACCTGTAGGTTGCATTCAGCGTGTGCGTGACTCCGCCGGTGCGCACGACGCGCGATGGCGCTCGGAAAAATTTCAGCGAGTGAGCGACCAAATCGGTCGTTTTTCCGCCGGATCGCGCCTCCTCGGCCGAATCGTCGGCGGTGTCGACGAGCAGCTGCCACGACTCGTGCACCGTGCCGAGGCTCGGAATGGTGAACGTTTTATTTTCGTCGCTGGCGTTCAAAAGCAAGAGAAAATTGTCGTCGACGAGCGGACGTCCGCGATCGTCGGTGTCGTTCACGCCGCGGCCTGCCAGGAACATTGCAAACGCGCTCGAGCTCGAGTCGTTGCCGTCGTGCCACGGCGTTCCGTCGGAGCGAAACCAAGCAAGATCTTGAAGCGCCGTTCCGAAGATGTCCTGTCCTTGGAAGAACTTGGTGCGGTGGAGGACCGGATGCTCGCGTCGAATGCGCAGCAAGCGTTTGACGAACTCGAACAGGCTGCGCTGCTCGGCGGACCAATTCCAGTCGAGCCAACTGAGCTCGTTGTCTTGGCAGTAGGCGTTGTTGTTTCCCTTTTGTGTTCTACCGAACTCGTCGCCTGCGACGATCATC
>JBDTFL010000839.1:0-8628 GCA_039937955.1 Polyangiaceae bacterium
CTGACGCGCGTGCGCGTTGTCGTTCGACTGCTCGTACTCGTACGCGAGGTAATAGAGGACCTCGTCGAGCTTCGTGTAGTTCGGATAATCGGAGCGGATCGTTCCGTAGTAACGCTCGGCCTGTGCACGCGCGCGCGTCATGAACTGATTCGCCTGATTCGCGGTGGCCTGCTTCTGGCTCGCGAGCTGCGGATTCGTTTTCTTTGCTGCGTCGCGATCGACCTCGGCTTGCGTCTTCTCTTTGAACGCAGCGGTCTCGAGCTCGACATAATCTTCAGCGAGACGCCGAGCGAGGTCGACGCGGTCCGGTGAATTTTTCGCGGTCGACGAAAACAGGCTTTCGAGGCCTGAAATCTCGGTCACGAGAAGAGCGCGAGCGCGGTTCTGAAGCTTGCTCTTGCGATCGTCGCGCGGAACGTCCGTGACGCTCGGCATGTTCGGCTTCATCTGCTGATCTCGTTTTTTGAGATCTGCAGCTTGCGGCGCCGAGTGAAAATTCACTTGCGGCGACTTGCCGTGCTTGCCGACGTCGAACGTTCCGCCTCCCGCGTTGGCCGGGCAGGACGTTGCCTCTTTCTTCGCGCCGTCGCTGATGCACGCGCTGCTGTTGCCGGCATCTGCGGCTTGCGCATTTGCACTGGCACCAGCGAGCACCGCAAACGTCGCGAGCTGCGCGACGCGAGTGAAACAACGATTCAAGAGGTTGCTCTTAAGATTGGGCATCGTCTTTTTCTCCAACACTTCTACCTCCCGCACTTCGACGTAATGGTCTGGCGGTAGAAGCCGAGCTCATCACGCCAGTACTCGCCGTTGAACGGCCAGATCACGTGCTCTTCGTCGGGCTTCACGATGTTCGCCTTCGACTCTTCTTGCGAAACCTGTCCACCTTGCAGCGCGATATCGAGCTGATTTCGCTGGGCGGCGGTGATGTCGATCAGAATCTTCGCGGCGTTGCGAAGGTGCTCGTTCAGCTCGTCGAGATTTCGCTGATAACGCGATTTGGCGAGCTCACCGGCGTTACGAACCGCGAGGTCACGAGCGAGCTGCAGCGAGTCTTTGATATCTCCGCCGAGCGGTGAATCTTTGAAGCTCGACGGGCGCGCGTTGAATCGTTTCTGCTCGTCGTCGAGCACTTTGACGTACTCGAGATTTCGGAGCAGCTGACGATCCGACATCGCGTTCTTGATCGTCGGCTTGATGTTCTCGGGCAGGTTCGCCTTGTCGTCGCGCACGTCTTTGAGAAACTTGTAGAAGGCGTCGTCTTGGTTGTCGCCTTTGAATTTCGCGAGCTGCTTGTTCAATTCGTCGAAAATCGGCTGATATTTCGACTGAAAACGAGCAACGATGACGCGCGCGTCGTCGTACTGGCAGTTGGAGAAGTAGATGACTGCCTTCAGAACCTCCGCTTCCGGATAGTTTGCGTCCGGGAAATACGGCGATTGAATCGTGTGAACGTTACCGAGCGCGTGCGAGTAGTCGCCGGCCATGAAGTACGCCCACGACTCTTCGAAGAGCGCGTCGAGCCAGTACTCGCTCGCGACGTCGACCTTGTTCCAATATTTGACTGCGGCTGACAGCTTGTTCGCGTCGACCGTCGGCGATCCGTTGTCGTCGAGGCGAACGGACGCTGAGTAGTATGTGCGCGCCATCGACAAGAATGCGAGGTCGCGCATGCGCGCTTCGTCCTCGACGCCCTCGACATCGCCTTCGTCGATCGCGCCGACGATGCGCTGGAATGCTTGAACCGCGGGCACCGACTTACGAAGCTGCACGTACGAGATGCCGCTGAAGAACTGGCCCTGCACGTAGTACTTGGACTGACGATTCACCTTCGCGAAAAGACCCAAAGCCTCTTCGTACTGGCGATTGCGGTACTTGTAGCGACCGAGCAGGTAGTTGAGCTGCCAGTACAAATCGCGCTGGTTGGCGTTGTTGAATTTGCCGATCTGCTCGTCGTTGTATTTGCCGACGCGCTCGACGATGTCGGCGGGCTCGGGCAAGTCGGTCGCAAGCTTCGAGAGCCAAAGAAGCGTCTCGTTGAATTTGAGGTGGTTTGGCTTGTCGGCGATCTCGCTGAAGATCGCGTAGCTTGCTTGGTAGAACTTCAGGCGATAGAGCGCGATCGCGAGGTGGTACTGCGCAAGCTGCTTGTTGCCTTCGTCGTCCTGCGTTTCGCCTTTGCGAACGCGGTCGAGCGCGATGGCAGCGTCTTGCCATTTTTCGCCGTCGAACAAGCGCTTCGCCTGTGCCGCCGCTTCGGTCATCTGACCGGCTTGCGGTGGCGGAGAATTGTCGGTCGGCTTCGCCGCGGACGTCGCAGGCGTGGCGGCATTCGTGGGCGGAGCATCGAGCTCGATCTCGCCACCGCTATTGGCAGCCGCAGGTGTGGTCGGTTTCTTCGGCGGCTTTTTTCCGTGCTTTTGAGCACCAGCCGTAGTCGAGAAACACAGCGCTGCCGACAACATCAAAACGCGCGCAACGTTCAGAGACCGCATCGTCATGCTCCTCGCTCAAAAATCGGGGGATTGGAGATTTCGCGAAAAAAGCGGCTATCGAAGACAGACTTCTTTAGCAGTGTTCGAAAGCGAAAAAACTCAACAAAGTTCGCGAGATATTCCCGTCGAGCGGCGCGATGGTACGGAGGAAATTCCGCGTTTGTCAAGGCGAATCACGGGCAGATTGACCCCCGAGCGACCGTAAGCTTGGCTCGGCAGCGGTCCATCCGAGGACGAGGCATGCGCTATCTGGTGACTTTGTCTCACGTTTTCTCGCCGCGACTTCGTATGGCCGGAGCGCAGAAGAAAAACCAAGACCAACCAACCCCGGCACCCAAGCTCGCGCCCTCTCCAAGCGTTCATGACCAGCGCTACGAACCATCGCGATCCAGCAATCACCCGCGCCCACCATCTTCGAGTCCATCTTGCGAAGGAAGTTTGTTCGCGCGGCCATGGGACTGCTTGACGAATTCACATGCGACGGTCTACGGTTTGCGCGCTTCCGAGCGTGCGTAATCGCGCCGAAGTCTGTAGCTTCAACATGAAGAACCCTGGGAGCTCTCTCACGATGACCCGCTCGTTCTCCTCTCCGATGTTCACGCGCGCCGTCACTGCATTTGCGGTGTTTGGGCTCGGAATCGCGATGCTCCCCGCAGCTGCGTGCAAGTCGACCGGCGTCGGCGACCCGTGCACTCCGGAGGCGGAATACAACACCTCGGGTAACGGCTCCGACGGCTTCAGCATCGACGAGGTCAACTTCGAGTCGAAGAGCTTTCAGTGCCTGACGCGTCTCTGCCTCGTGAATCACTTTCAAGGCCGCGTGTCGTGTCAGTACGGTCAAGACAGCTCGGGCAATCCTCCGCCAGGCGTCAAAAATGGCTGCACGGTTCCGAACGACGCGACCCAGAAAATCACCGGTGATCCGTCGCTTGGTGCGAAGAACGTCGTCAACCCGCAGTGCACCGATCGCACGGCTGACAAAGCGGTTTACTGCTCGTGTCGCTGCGCAAACGCTGATGGCAAAACGGACGACGGCGCGAACTACTGCGCCTGCCCGGACGGCTTCACGTGCTCGCAGCTCGTCTCTCCGATCGGCACCACGAACGAAGGTTTGACCGGCGCCTTCTGCATCAAGCAGGGCACTGAGTATGACAAGTCGAACGCGTGCGCGAACACGTGTGACCCGACGACGAACCCCTGCCCCGGTCCCCAAGAATAACGCCCGCAAGAATAACTCGTAAGCCGAAGGCAGGTGGCCCTTCCGGAATTCCGACCGCGCGTCAGCGTGTCGGAAATCTCGCGGAAGACGCCGTCGCGCATTTGGTCGAAACGCGAGGCTTCGAGATTCTGTGGCGCAATCTTCATCTCGGACATCTCGAGATCGACATCGTCGCGCGCAAAGAAGATCTGGTCGTGATGATCGAGGTGCGCACGCGCGGGCCTGGTGCGTTCGAGAAACCTCTTGCGAGCATTTTCGGAAAAAAGCAAATGCGACTGCTCTACGCGGCTGATCGTTTGTGGAGCCGTCATCTCAAAACGATGCACGGCGTGGAGCGAATGCGCATCGACGTCGCTGGCGTCACGTTCGCAAATGGCGAAGCGCAGATCGATTACGTCCCAGGCGCGATCACCCGTTAGTACTCGCGTGCAAGCCTGCACGCTCCTGATCAGCTTGTTTTGAAGGCTATTACTGATCGAGCGCGCGCTTCATCTCGTCGCGAACCGTGACGACATTTTTCATCATGTCGACGCTCGCGCCTGCCGAGCGCGCCTCTTCGATTGCACCCTCGAGGAGCTCGATCTCCTTTGCTTGCCGAGACTTCAGCTGCTCGACCATGCTCGAGAATGCTTCGAAAAAATCTTGCAGCTCGTCGCCTTTTCGGAGGCCGCCGCGAAACGTGAGCTTGCCGTCGCCGACTTGTTTGAGCAGCAATTTCATTTTGTAGATCGGCCCCGCAACTTTGTGCGTGAAGTAGATGCCGAGCATGCCGATCAAAATGACCATTAACGTGAGACCGCCGACGAGCGACGCGAGCATCGTCTTTTGGCGCGCGACCAGCTGCTGTTGCTGCGCCGCGATCTTGTCGTCGTTTTGGCTCGATGCTGCTGCGACCGAGTTCGCGAGCTCCGGCGTGTCCGAATAAATCGGATCGTTTTTGATGTTCATCGAAACGATGTCGGAGACTTTTTTGCTCTCGTCGACGACCTTCTGGCTCTCCGCCACGACAGCGCCACTGATGCTGTAGATGAAGACGCCCATGATTGCGCAAATCGCGATCGATACGCCGACGATGAAGCCGGTGTATTTCAGCTGGAAGCGCGAATCGATTAAGTAATTTTTCATACTGCGATTTCGGCGACTGCCTTGCTCGGTTTGCGCAGGCTTCGGTGCCGGGTCAGCAGTAGGGGCAGATGTGGTCATCGTTCTATCTCGGTAGCGTACGACGCTATTCTCAATATGGCGTTATTTTCGCGGTTTTCAGTTGAAATTTTGGGTGAACAGATCAACAGCCCTTTGAGCCGCGATTCCGAGCAGGTTCTCTTCAGCGCTCTTGTCGCCGGGTGAAACGCCGGTTTGCGTGAGACCGGACGGGACCTCACCGAGCAGGGATTTTCCGGGGTACGAGAACACCGCGGTCTTGATGCGCACGCGGAGATTTCCGTCGGAGTAGTCGAATTTGTCGACGCTGATGGCCAGGTAATAGCCCTTCAATTTGCGCTTCGAGACGACCGCTCTTGCCAGGTCGGGGGTCTCGGTCATTGGTGCAAGCTGATGTTTTCCGGTCGCTTCCAGCTTCGAGCGCATGGCGCCCAAAACAACGCGATCCACATCCGCTTGGGCCCGGCCGGTGTTGTTGGTGATCGAGCTAATCGAAACGTAGAACTTCGCTCCGCTGACGAGCCTCGGAGCGAATGTGTCAGGAACGGATGCCGATACGGTGGGTGCCGAGCTCGCCGACAAATCCGAGATCGCGCGCGTCAGCTGGAGCTTCACCGTCGAGCTGTCTTCAGTAGAGAGACGACCTTTCAAGCACGAGAGCGCCGCTTGCCGGCCCAGACGTTTGAGCGCGACGGCGACGGCTTGGCGAACGACGTCGCTTGGATCGTTCAACGCTTTGCAAAGCGGTTGAACGGCGTTGTCGTCGTTCGTTGCACCAAGACCGAGCGCTGCGGTAAGGCGCGTGCGAGGGTCGTCCCCAACGCCCGGATCCGGCGGAAAATGCAGGCGCGCGATCATCAGATCGGTGCGACCGTCGGCATGCGCGAGCGACGGCGGAAAGACCACGAGGGCCAACACCGCAGACATCAAAATCGTGCGCGTCAAGAAACGCGCGATGTCGGTACACGCGGGCATAGGCGACGAAATCATTCTATCACGCCTGCACGTGCATCGCGGTCGATGCGTACGCCTGGCTGTTAGGATATTGGACGGATCGAATGCGGCGAAACTTCATGCCTCGGATCGCGATGTTTCTCGTGCTCGGCATCGTACTTTTGACGACGATGGATGCACGCGCCACACGCCTGCACTTGCACGGCACCGCGCATTTGGAAGCGCAAATCGCGCGCGATTCAGGGGACGTCGTCATTCGCGGTCGTGCGACCGACGACGCCGGAGATCCGCTCGGCAACGAGAAGATTCGCGCGCGCGTGGAACGAAAGAGCGACGCACACGGAATGCCGGCGGCTTCGATGGGCACGGTGGATTGCGATCCGATCGTGCCGCACAAGCTGCCGCTCATTTCCGACGACCTCGCGGAGCTGCGCGCCGACGACGCCGGAAGATTTTGCATGCGCGTAGCGATGCCGATCGACCAATACGTCGTGCATTTTTCGATCGAAGCCACACCACTCATCGACGGCACCGTGCTGGACTTGCCGCTCGATCTTTCTGCGCGTCCGCTCACGCTCCGTTTCGATCCGGAGCCCACCGAAATTTCGCTCGACGATCCTCTTGTCACCGTCGAAGCCCACGCGTCGATCGACGACGACAACACCGCCGCGCCCTCGTCCTCGATTGAGGGCTTGCTGCTCACGCTAGCCAGCGAATCGGGAACACCGCTCGGAAGCAGCCTCACCGACGCTGGCGGACACGCGCGCTTTCACGTCGACCCAAAAAAATTCGGAGCGCCTGGCCCTGGTGAGCTTCGCGCGTCGTACCGTGGCGACGCCGAACGAACGACCGCGGATGTCGTCGCCAAAGTCATGCGACGCGCGAAAGTGCATCTTTTACCGATCGGACCGCTCGCAGGCGGCGCACCCGACGACGGGATTTCGATTCCGTTGAACGTGACCACCGGCGCTGGCGATCCGGTTGCGTCCGGATCGATCGAAGCACAGCTCGGCAACGTCGTCGTTGGAGCCGCGCTCGTTCAAGCGGGTCATGCCGATCTGCGCGTGGTGTTTGCGGCACCGGCCACGCCGAGCGCTCGCATCGTGATTCATTATTTGCCGTCGGCGCCATGGTTCGACGGCAGCGAGCCGCTCGACGTCGACGTGCCCGTTCATCCTCCGAGCGCATGGAAACAAATTCCGCTGATCATCATGGCGGTCGCCGTTGCGCTGTTTCTCCTGCTCGAACGCATGCGACGAAATCCGCAGCGTCCCACGCGTCCGGCGATGCCGATCGAGCGACGCGCCGAGCCCGACGTGCACGTCGTCGCCGAGGCTCTCGCGCCAGGTGCTGGATGGGCAGGCCGAGTCATCGACGCGCACGAACGTTTTCCAATCGCGCGCGCGCGCGTCGCGATTGAGCACCTGAGCTTCGGCGCTCCTGAAATTTTGGAGAGCGTTTTCACCGACGCCGAGGGTCACTTCAAATTCGGACACGCACCGAAAACTGGAACGCTCTCTCTTTCATCGGTCGGATGGGCGCATCGCGGTCGCACGCTCGTCGACTTGGAAGCGCGTCTCGTCATCGATGCGCCGCTTCACGTTTCGCTTCGAAAAAAATTGCCGCCGTCGGGTGAAATCGAAATCGCCTTGATTTCTCGGAAGCGCGCGATTTTGGATCGACTGGTGGAATGGGCGCGGATGCGCGGAAAACCGTTCGACGCACGCCCCGAGCCGACGCCCGGGCACGTCCAACGCGCCGCCGGGAAAGCGGTCGATGTTGCGGCCTGGGCCGAAGCGATCGAGCGCGCGGCATTCGACGACGGGGATGTAGATGCGCGCGTCGAGCAAGAAATCGACGCCATTGCCCCCAAAAACGACCCGCTCGCGCGCCCGCGCTCGTGAGATATAGTCCGCACCGAAATGACCTTCGTACTCATCGCGGTCGCCATTGCTGCGGCGCTCGGGCTCTACTTCGCGTTCGGACGTGGCGCGGCGCAATTACCGGCGTCCAAGGACAAAGACGAACCGCGCCTCGATAAGCACGGCGCCGCCAAAGCGCCGCCGCTACCGCCGTCGAAACCAACCGACGCCCGCGCGATTCCAAAACCGCCGAAGCCCGGTGAAGCGCTGCAATCGTATCCGCCTCCCGCGCCGCCGCCGGTTGCACCTGCTTCGCGTCGCACGAGCAAAGCCGACGTCGCAGGGCTGAAAAAGGGGCTGGCTGCAACGCGCGGCGGATTCATGGCGCGGCTCACTGCGCTGTTCACGGGCAAAAAAGAAATTGACCCGTCGATCTTGGAAGAGATCGAAGAGGTGCTGCTCACGAGCGACGTCGGCGTGAAAACGACGGCGACGATTTTGGAACGCCTTCGCGATGGGCTCGCGAAAAATGAATTGAACGATTCGGACGCCGTGTGGCGCGCACTTCGCGCAGAGGCGTCGCGCATTTTGACGGCGTCGGAAGCGGGAGGCGGCGGTCTGCGTCTCGATCAAAAACCGACAGTGGTGCTCATGGTCGGGGTGAACGGCGTCGGGAAAACCACGACGATTGGAAAACTGGCGACCAAGCTGAAAGCCGAGAAAAAGAACGTGATGCTCGCCGCCGGAGACACCTTCCGCGCGGCAGCCGTGCAGCAGTTGCAAGTTTGGGGAGAACGAACCGAGTCGCCGGTCATTCGCGGAAAAGACGGCAGTGATCCGGGCGCGGTCGCGTTCGACGCGACGTCGAAGGCGGTGACCGAAAAATGCGACGTCCTCTTCGTCGACACCGCCGGACGTCTGCACACGAAGGCGCCGC
>JBDTFL010000840.1:0-3021 GCA_039937955.1 Polyangiaceae bacterium
CGTCGGCCGAGCCCTCGCCGTCGTCCGGCGCGAGCGTGACCTCGGCGTCCATGTCCATCTTCTCGAGGAGCATGTCGACGAAGTTGAGCGCGCGCTCCGTCTGCGGGTCGAGCGGACCGTCGTCCTCGTCGTCACCCTCGGCTGCGCGGCCCGCTGCGTTCGCTGCGTTCGCTGCGTTCTCGTCCGTCGTCTCGACGCCTTTTTCTTGATCGGTGCTCACGTGCGGTTCCCTTTCCTGAGATCAAGCCAGGCTTTCAAGAGGCGGCGGCTTTCGCCGACGGCTTCGACCCCTTGTCACCCTTGCCACCTTTGCCGCCCGGGCTGCCCTTCTCCGTGACCACGATCTCGTTCGTCTTCTCGCGGGGAGCGATGCGCTCCACCGCCAGCTGCTGACCGATGCCGAGCAAGCTGTTGGTGAGCATGTAGACGCCGAGCGCAGCGGGGAGGAAGAGCATCATGACCGTGAAGACGGCCGGGAGCATGTACATCATCATCTTCTGCTGCATGGGATCCATCCCTTGCTGCGGAACGATGCGCTGCTGGACGATCATGAAGACGCCGAGGAGCAGCGGAAGAACGTAGAACTTGTCGGGCGCCGAGAGGTCCGCGAACCACAGGAATTTCGTGTGGTACATCTCGACCGCCGTCTGCAGCGTCGTGTACATCGCGAACCAAACCGGCATCTGAACGAGCTGCGGCAAACAGCCGCCGAACGGATTCACACCGTTCTTTCGCCAGAGCTCCATCATCGCCAAGTTTTTTTGCTGCGCGTCGTCTTTGTACTTCGCGTTGATGATGTCGATCTCGGGCTTCAGCTTTCGCATCCCGATCGAGCTCTTGAGCGATTTGTACGTGAGCGGAAAGAGCGCGACGCGCAGCGTGATCGTCATCAGGATGATCGAGACACCCCAATTCGCGACGACGTTGTTGTGGATGAAGACCATAAAGCCGACGAGATATTTTGCGACCGGCGAGAAGAATCCGAGATTGATCAGATCGCCGAGGCCGCGGTCGGCAGCTGCGTGTGCCAACAAATCGCGGTCTTTCGGCCCGAAATACGCAATTTGTTTGTAGGTGACAGCTTGTGTCGGCGCGAGCTCTTTGGCGGGATACGAGAGCTCCGCGTGATAAACCGCGCCCGCCTCGTCGTCGTCGCGAGTTTGTCCTTCGCTGAACCAATCTTCGGCGAGCAAGCGACAATTGGGCGTCGCTCCCGATCCGTCGGGCAGCGGTGCGATCGCTTGCGCGAAATAATAATTGGAGACCGCTGCGTAACGGTCGGTGTCGGGCAGCGTCCACCAGCCGTGTTTTTTGAAATCCGAATCGTCTTTGCTTTTGCGCTCGACCTCTTTGCCGCGTGCGCACGAGAGCTCGGTCAAAAACGGAGACACACGACCAAGGTGGCCTTTGATCTCCTTGTTTTTACGGTACGCGAACGCTTCGATCGAAAACTGGTGCGACCTCGTGTCGCTCGCCAAGTTCGTAACGGTGGTGTCGACCGAGAGCTCGAACGGCTTCGTGTCACCGGAAATGACCTTCTCGATTTTGACGTCCGCGTCCGTGTACGTGAACTTGCAGGACGAATCGCTGACCTGCTCCATCTGCCAGATGAAGCGATCGTATTTCAGTTGGCTGTCTGCACCGGCTCCGCGAAACATCGTGCGAAGCGAACGCCACCGTTCGAGATCCGGAGTCGTCGACATGTCGCCGGCTTCGGTCCCTTTGTATTTCGGGTCGGTCAGATAAAAATGCTGGAGCGAAGCACCGCGCGACGAAAGCTCGGCGTTGAAACGCGTTCCTTGGATTTTACAGATCGAGCCTTCTGCAGGGTGATTCTGCTCCGTTTGGCCGGGCGGCGGCGCGTCGATCGGGTCGCCGACGAAACCGGGCGCGTCGATGTACTTTTCATCTGCGATCGGCTGCGGCGCCGAGTTGTTGTGGCCCGAGAGCATCGGCCAAAACTTCATCACCGCGAGCATGACGCCAGCGATGACCAACCAGCGAACGAGAGTACTTCGATCCATCAATGGTCTCGTCGGGTTGGTTTAGTTTGCGGTGGCGCCGTTGCGCGGGGGAGGCGGGTCGAAACCGCCAGCATGAAACGGGTGGCACTTACACAGGCGGCGAGCCGAAAGCAAGCTCCCACGCCACGCGCCGTGGTCGTGAATACATGCTGCGGCGTAGCGTGAGCACGACGGCTCGAATCGGCAAACGGGACCGATTAGCTTCGACAACGTCTGCTGATAAATCCGAATCACCAGCAAGAGCACGCGCGCCAAAAAACCGACCGCGGGCTCTGGCGACATGCTCGTGCGCGAAGCCACGCTGATTTCGGCCGATCCACTCATGAACGCGGCGCAACATGGTCCTTCGAGGGCACGCGCGCAAGCCAGAGCGAGATCATGAGCATGCTAACGATCTCCTCCTGGAACGGCTTTTTTTGCGGCCTTGGCGACGTTGCCACGTGCCCGTTCCCATTCTTGCTGCACTTCGCTTTGGGTGAGCGTCTCGGCTTTGGCCCGCGCAATGACCACGAGATCGATGCCGAGCGGCACGAAATGCGGCAATTTTCGGAAGGTTTCGCGTGCGGTTCGCTTCACGCGATTGCGGACGACGGCGTTGCCGACCTTCTTCGTCACCACGATTCCGAGGCGCGGCGCGGCGCTCGGACCCAGCGTGGAAGGGCCCACCAAAAAAACGAAATGCGCGGACGACGCTCGGAGCGCTCCGTTTTGAATGCGCAAAAATTCCGCGCGCGACCGGAGACTGGCTCGCATGCAACTAGCCTGGACTCCTGCGCGTAGCTCGGCTCAAAAGGAATCGCCCTGATTTTCCCTCTCTCGCGAGAGGGCGGCGACTACTTCTTGTAGGTCGAAACCGCGAGGCGCTTGCGGCCCTTACGGCGACGATTCGCGAGCACTTTGGTGCCGCCGCGAGTGGACATGCGGGAGCGGAAACCGTGCGTGCGCACGCGGCGAATATTATGGGGCTGATAAGTGCGCTTCATTTCGGGGACGCGCA
>JBDTFL010000841.1:0-3101 GCA_039937955.1 Polyangiaceae bacterium
CAATCCTTGGCGATGAACTCCCAGTCTTTGTCGAGCATCGCTTCGTACATGGGGACGAGCGCCGCGCCGAGACCGAACGCGGCGTAGGCGGTGACCGCCCACTCGACGCGATTGTCGGCGATGACGGCGATGAGATCGCCGCGCTTCACACCGAGGTCCGCGAGCGCTCCGCGGAATTTGTCGACCATGTCGCCGAACTCTTTGTATTTGGTCCAATGCCACTCGCCGGATTTTTTGGTTCCGAAGAGCTGTCGCTCTCCATACTTGTCGATGCTCGAGCGGAAAATGTCGTTCATCGTGTCGAAGCGATCTGCACTGGCCATGATTCAGCGAGAGTAACGCACTTTGAGTGGGCTAGCAGCCCGTGCTAAGGCATCGATTCTAACCGTGGAAAACCGCTATTTTCTGCAGACGTTCGGCTGCCAGATGAACGTGCACGACAGTGATCGGCTCGCCGAGACACTGAATGCGCACGGCTGGTCGCTCACGGAAAAACAGGAAGACGCCGAGCTCATCATCTTCAACACGTGCAGCGTGCGCGAGAAGGCCGAGCAGAAATTACGAAGCGAGGTCGGCAAGCTCGCGCCGATGAAGCTCGAACGACCCGAGCTCGTCGTGTGCGTGGCCGGCTGCGTCGCGCAACAAGAAGGCGAAAAGCTTTTGAGTCGCGTGAAGCACATCGACATCGTCATCGGGCCCGACAACTTGAGCGAGCTCCCTGCCCTCGTCGAAGATCAGCGTCGCGGATCTCCGCCGCGCGCGCGCACCGTGTTCGACGTCGAATCACCCGTATTTCTCGCAGCATCACCAAAGGCCGGCAAATCAGGCGCCGGCGCATTCGTCACGACCATGAAAGGCTGCGACGAGCGCTGCTCATTTTGCGTCGTGCCCTACACGCGTGGCCCAGAGCGCTACCGACCCGCTGCCGAGATCGTTGCAGAGTGCAAGCGTTGGGTCGCAGCCGGCACGAAAGAGATCGTGCTGCTCGGTCAAACGGTAGACAGCTTTCGCGATGCGGAGCTCCCGCCTCCGGTTAGCGTCGATCCGGACGAGAGCCAATTTCCGCAACTCTTGGAATTGATCGCACGTGAGGTCTCGGGTCTTGCGCGGCTTCGCTACACGAGCCCCCATCCGCGTCATCTCACTGCGAGCCTCGTGCGCGCGCATACCGAGCTCAACGTGCTCGCGCACCACGTGCACATGCCGGTGCAGTCGGGCAGCGATCGCATTTTGAAGCGCATGATTCGCCGCTATACGCATGCAGAATACATTGAACGCGCAAACCGCTTGAAAAAAGCCCATTACGACATGACGATGTCGACCGACATCATCGTCGGATTTCCCGGCGAGACCGAAGCCGATTTCCAAATGACGCTCGATCTCGTGCGCGAGGTCGGCTTTACGAGCGCGTTCGCGTTCAAGTTTTCACCGCGTCCGCTCACGCCGGCGCTCAAGCTTGCGGACGACGTTTCGGAGAGCGACAAATCCGATCGACTCGCGCGCTTGTTCGATTTGGTGGACTCGCAACAGCAGGCGCATTTGCTCACGCTCGTCGGAACGCGCGCCACCGTGCTCGTCGAAGGGGCGAGCAAGAGCGGCGATTTTTTCCAAGGGCGCACCGAACGAAACGAGATCGTGCACATGCCCGCCGCGGCGTTCGTGCGTGATGGTGCCGCGCTCGATCCGGCATGCCAGCTCGTCGCCGTGGCGATCACGAGCGCCAACAAACATTCGCTCACGGGAGATCCGGACGTCGCAAGTCTGGCGCAGCTTCCGATTTTCACGGCGCTGAAATTGAAGCCGGGCCCGCGCACGCTTCCTCTGTTGAACGCGTAGAGTGCCTATTTTCGAGCTGAATGGTGTGCGTCCCAAAATCGGTCGTGACGTCTTCGTCGCGCCAAACGCCACCGTCATCGGCGACGTCGTGCTCGGCGACGAATCGAGCGTGTGGTTCAACGTCGTGATCCGCGGCGACGTATTCCCCATTCGCTTCGGCGCACGCACCAACATTCAAGACGGCTCGGTCGTGCACGTCACCGGCGGAAAAGCCGCGACCACCGTCGGTGACGACGTCACGATCGGTCACATGGTGCTCTTGCACGGCTGCACGGTTGGAGATCGCGCGCTCATCGGCATGGGCAGTATCGTTTTGGACAACGCCAGCATCGGCGACGACGCCATTCTCGGTGCAGGGTCACTCGTGCCGCCGCGCGCAGTGATCCCGCCGCGCACGCTCGCCATCGGTCGTCCCGCGAAAGTGATTCGACAGCTGACTGACCAAGATCTAGCGATGGTGAAAGAGGCCGGCGCTTTATACGTGCAATATGCACACACTTTCCGATCCGGTGCGCTGCAACAAATCGGCTGATTTAAAGCATCATTCAGGGCCAGACACGACACGCACTTCTACTCTGGCGACGCCGTCGTGCACGATGCCGAGCTTCTCCGCAGCGGCGCGCGACAGATCGATGATGCGACGATCGTCACCCCAAGGTCCGCGATCGTTGATGCGCACGCGCACGCTTGATCCGGTGTCGACGCGTTTCACCTCGACCCACGTACCCAATTTCAATTTGCGATGCGCGGCCGTCATCGCGGTCGGATCGAAGCGTTCGCCGCTCGCCGTCTTGTGACCCGCCAGCGCTGCTCCATACCAAGTCGCGAGCCCGACTTGTGCTTTCGAGTCAGCGACCCCACCACCTTGGGCATTCGCGGCTGTGTCGTGGAGCATGTCGTCACCTGAGCTCGACGAGGACGAAGAGCTGTCTGCGCGCGTGTTGGCCGGCGCTGAAAATCCCCTATTTTCAGCAGTATTGTGGGCGCACGACAAAGATTGCATACTGCATGCAATTGCGATGACGAGCGCCGCGTGCCGCTTACTCACCGGACAAAGGTGGACGCTCACGTGCCCGTTGTCTATCTCTAACGAAGCATGAGACCGGACGCGATCGTCGAGCAGCTTTATGCGATCGTGATTTTGGGATGGTCGCTTTTGCGATCGCTCGTAATGGGAAAGCTCGGCGTCGCAGATTTTCGCGAGCACTACGCGCCCGATCGTTTGCCACCGGTGTCCGATTCGGAACGACGACGACTCCCGATGT
>JBDTFL010000842.1:0-10323 GCA_039937955.1 Polyangiaceae bacterium
CGCCGGTGGTGCTGACTGATCGCGCGAGTGTTCGTCCACGATTTTTTCCGCTGCTGTCCGGCAGGCTCGCGATCGATCAGATCGAGCTTGCTGCGCCGAAGGTGCGGCTCATCGTGGACGGGAAGCATCTCGTGAATCTCGGGATCGACATTCCCGAATCCAAGGGAAATTCCGGCCCAATTCACGCTCCTTTCGATGTCTTCGCGATCACCGACGGTGCTGCCGACATCACGTTCGACGGCGTGCATCTCGTAACGCAATCCATCGATTTGGACGTCACCGCCGACGACGATCCGACCGAAGGCAGCTCGTTCGAGGTTGCGGTGCGCGCAGGTGCCAGCAGCGTGGAGCGCGCGCGCTCGCTCAAAGAAGACGGACCGCTCGACGTATTCGACGACGACACGATTTGCGGAATCGATGGTCGCCTCCGCATCGAGCCGAACGATCTCCAAGTGCATCGCCTCAAAGCAAACCTGATCGCTGATCTGGATCCAGCCAAAGGAACATTCGGCGCGTGTGATCTTCCGGCAGACGATCGACGTCACGTCGATGTGTCGCTCACGCATTTGCACATCGGTCTGCCGCGCGAAAAAGGGGCGCTGCCGCGCATCGACGGACATGCGACCGTTCGCGCTCCGATCGCATTGGCCGCTAGATTTATGGCATTTCCTGACAACGACGGCTGGGTGGGCGCCGACGTCGACGTGCGCATCGCAGAAGGCACACAGATCCCCGACGTCAGCGGTCACGTCGAAGGTCACAACATTCGCATCAGCCATTTTGCATTCGCACACGAGCTGCAGAGCGACATCGCGACCGATCGAAATGTGATCACGAGCTCCAAGACCACGGTGACGA
The DNA here is from genome assembly GCA_039937955.1 of Polyangiaceae bacterium. Classification (GTDB taxonomy): domain Bacteria; phylum Myxococcota_A; class Polyangia; order Polyangiales; family Polyangiaceae; genus JAICXU01. Next base: position 859 of record JBDTFL010000842.1, read on the forward strand.
TCGCAGGAGGCCTCGCCACGCTCAGCGACGTTCGTGTCGAGCCGCTCGCCAAGGGAATTCCGGTGCACGCGCGCGTCGACGCGAAAGACGTGGACTTCACGAAGCTGATGGCCGATCTCGGCGTGAGCGATCAGGCGCACGTGAGCTGGGACATCCACGAAATTCACATGCCGTCATTTTCGGGAACGGTGATTCCCCTGAAAATCGACGGGGATTTCACGGCGCACACGACGAACTTCGGCGTCTACGATTTGCCCGCGGTAAGCGCGGCCAAGACGCGAATCATCGGCGTACGCGAAGCGAATCTCGTCGCGCATTGTGCGGTTCGTCCGACCGGCCTCGAGTTCCACAACGCGCATGCGCAAATGCCGAAGAGCAAAATCGACGGCGGTTTCGTGCACATCGGCTACCACAACGATCTGCGCGTCGACATTCCTTCCGCGAGTGTTTGGCTCGACGAAGCCGGCCCGCTCGGTTCGATTCCGATCGCCGGACACGCGACCGCGACGGTCGCAGTCAGCGGCACGCTCGACGATCCGCATCTGGAAGCCGACGCCAAGATCGACGATTTTTCACTCGGCGGAATTCCGTTCGGCGACGTCACGGGCGGCCATGCCTCGCTCACCGGAATGGTCGTCACGCTCAAAGACATCAAGGCGCAAAAAAATAAAAGCGTCTACGAAATGCCCTCCGCGGTGCTGGATTTCGGCGGCAAAGCGAACATGACGATGGATGCGGTCGTCGCATCTTCCGGCTTTCAGGCGCGTGATTTTTTCGCGCTTTGGCAGATGGAAGAAGATCCGCGCTTCAAAGAAATCGACGGCGTCTTCACCACGAAATCCAACGTGCACTTGGCGCTCGGCGGACCTCAAGACAAATGCGCCGGCGGTTACGTCGACGTCGATGCACACGCACATCTGCGTGACGTAAAGCTGTTCGGCGAAGCGTTCGACGACGGTGATTTGGATCTCGATTACGAATGGGACGACCGCGCAGCCGGCTTGGCAGGAGCCAAGATCGATCTGCACTCGATCACGCTGCGCAAAATCAGACCGAACGCAGTAGGCATCGCGATCGGCACCATGTTCGGCTCCGCAACCATCGACGATGGCACGATGAGCGGCAACGTCGTCGTGCAAGGCGTTCCTCTTTCGCGCATTCAATCGCTCTCGAGCGCGGTGCCCGGCGTGGACGGCTCGGTCTCAGGATTCGCGCAAATTTCCGGGAATTTGGACAACTTCAAAGTCGAAGGCGATTTCGACGCGACGCCGATCTTGGTTCGCGCGACGAAGCTGGGACCGTCGCATGCGCACATCGCGGTGACGCAAACATCGCCACCGTCCAAGTCGATCGGCAAGACGGTTTGCGGAGCGCCCATCTCGCCGCCGTTCGACAAAGACGCGTACCTGAAAGACACGTCGGCGCACGGAGCCATCACGGTCGACGGCGATTTTTTCGGGGGCCAAGTCGGTTTGCGAAATCTCACGATGACCCGACAAGACGACATGCACGTGAGTGGTGCCGTGCAGCTGCGGCGCGCCGATCTCGGTGCCGTCGCGCACATGCTCACGCCGCCACCGACGGACGACTCCGCGCCGTTGCCTGCCCCCGTTGAGGGGCAAATTACGGGTGATTTGTCGATCGAACGATTGTCGCGCAATGATCTCGCGCACGCGCTTCTCCATTTTTCGCCGGCGTCGATGCAGGTGTCGCGCGCGGGCCAGAAGCTTTCGCTGCGTACATCCAAGGGTCCTCCGCCGCCGATCACGGTCGACGCCGACGCCGTGCACGTGCCCGCGTTGATCTTCGATCTCGAAGCGCCGAATGGATTGAAAGGCGCCGTCACGGTTCAGGGTGCGGTGAACAAAATATCGCGCACGCCGGAGCTCGCGATCGACGCCTCGATCGCGCCCATCGATTTGGGAGTTCTGGTCGGCATCGTTCCCAAGCTCGATCGCGCGCAAGGAACGCTCGACGGCTCGCTCCATCTCGGAGGCGCAGCGAGGGCGCCCGACGTCGACGGCAAGGTGCACATTCGTGGCGGAGATTTTTCGGTGCACGGTGTGCCGTCGTCGATTCAAAATGTGGAGGTCGACGTGCAAGCCGACACGTCGGAGATTCGTATTACGCGAGGCACCGCGAAGTTCGCCGGTGGAACGCTGACACTCGGTGGTCGCGTGCCGCTGAAGGGCCTGTCGATGGGCGCCGGAGATTTGTCGGTGGCCGCACGCAACATTCGGCTGCAACCCGAGGACGGCGTCAACGTGACGACGGATGCTGATTTGTCGCTCGATTTGAATCCGCCGAAGGGCGCCGGGTCGAAAGCCGAGCTTCCGCACTTGACCGGTGACGTCACGATCACGTCGGCCGAGTACACACGTCCGATCGCGCTCACGACCGATTTGAGCGCCCTCGGTGGCGCAAAAGCGAAGCGGACCAACGTCGACAGCTACGACCCCGCGCTCGACTTCATCTCGGTCGACATTCGCGTCGTCGCGACCGCGCCGCTTCGCATTCGAAATAATTTGGTGGAGGTGCAGCTCGGAATCGAATCGGGCGCGCTCAGCGTGAGCGGAACGAATCAACGCGTCGGTTTGCGCGGCGAGCTGCGCGCGAAGCCGGGCGGACGATTCCATTTCCGGTCGACGGAATTCGAGATTCGCCAAGCCAGCATTCGCTTCGACGACCCCACGCGCATCGATCCCAACGTCGACGTTTTGGCCGTCACCGAATATCGCCGCTATGGAGACTCCACGTCGTCGGGCACCGGTATCGCCGCAGGATTGTGGCGCATCACAGTGCATGCATATGGCGACACGGACAACTTGCACATCGACATGACGAGCGATCCGCCGCTGTCGCAGGAAGACATCATTTTGCTTTTGACGGTCGGCATGACGCGCGCAGAGGTCGACCAGCTGCAAGCCGGAGCACTCGGCGCGGGCGCTGCGCTCGAAGCGCTCGCAACGGTGAGCGGCGCAGATCGCGCGGTAAAAAACGCCATTCCCGTGATCGACGACTTCCGGTTCGGCAGCGCATACTCGCCTCTCACCGGACGCACCGAGCCTCAGGTCACGGTCGGCAAACGGATTACCGACGACGTGCGCGCGAACGTCACCACTGGCCTCACCGAAGATCGCGAGCTCATTGCCAACATCGAATGGCGACTCGGCAAACGCGTGAGCGCACAGGCCTCCTACGACAACATCAACGCCGTGACGTCGTCGGCCACCGGAAACATCGGCGTCGATTTACGTTGGCGACTCGAGTTCAAATAACACAGCTCCGGCTCCGGTCGATATGCTGCGACAGCTCGTGACGTCGCGCTCCAACCCGCTGCTGATTCTATTTTGTGCGATCACGATCGGCCTTATTTTCCCGTGGCGCGCGTATGCTCAGTCGTCGCCCACCGCGACGGTGTTGCCACCGGTACCACCCGCGCCTTCGGCTGTAACCACGCCGACCTTGATGGCACCAAGCGACTTGACGTCACTCATCGGAAGAAAAATTTCGTCCGTGGAGGTCGTGAACGACGGTGAAGCCTGGGGAACGGAACGGTTTCCGACGCTGAAAACCGTTCGCGCAGGAGACACGCTGACGACGGCGGCGGCACGCCGTGCTCTCAACGAGGTGCTCGCGTCGGGCCGCTATGCGCGCGCGGAAGCCAACGCGATCGACGAAGGCGGCGGCAGTGTCGTGCTCTCGATTCGAGTGGTCCCGCGAAATACGATCGAGACGATGCGCGTCGAGCTCAATGGAGCCGCGGTCGATCGCGACGAGCTTCTTCGCGAAGGTGATTTTGCGGAGGGTGGTGAGCTGGTCGGTGCGGATCTCGGGGAAAAACAAGAGCGATTGGAAAATTTTCTCGCTCGACACGGCTACCCCGACGCGACGGTTTCACTGACCACGCGTCTCACCGACGACCCACTCAAAGTTTTTTTGTTGCTCGAGGTGAAGCCGGGGTTACCCCGCAAAATCGACAAGCGCTACTTCTTCGTTCTGAACGCGCCGAGCAACGCGCTCGAGAGCACCACCGACGCGTACACGGTGAAGACGGGCGACCGCGCCGACGAAACGTTGCTCGATCTCGCGGACGCCAACCTCGAGGCACGTCTTCGCGTGAAGGGTTATCACCGCGCGGACGTGTCGCACGATCTCGTCTCGTATCGCGGCATCGTTGCGCTCCGCGTGCGCGTGGCGGCGGGTAACTTGTATCTTCCCCGTTTCGAAGGAAACGATTCTTACGACGCGGACGCGCTTCGTGGATCGCTCGCTCTCGATTCGGCAGAAGGCGATCTCACGCCGCAACACTTGGCGGACAAGGTTCGCGATTTCTACCAAAAACACGGCTTTTTCGACGCAGAAGTCGTGGTCGAGGATCGCGGTCGTCCGAACGATGCGACGCACTATTTGGTCTTCAAGATCATGGAGCACGCGCGTGTCGTCGTGGCGACGCGTTCGTATCCTTGTCTCAAAGAAGACGAGATCAAGTCGCTGAACGAAGGCGGACCACGCAGCGCGACGCAGATCGGAAATGAGATCGACAGCTATTTGGACGAAGAGTTGCCGGGCGCAGACCTCTTCAAAGATCCCGACATTCGCGGCGTCGACATCACGGTCATTCGCGACGCGAACACGCCGACCGGCGCGCGCGTCGAGCCGATCGATCTCGATCCGGACGGAACGTACGTCGCGGACACGTACGACCGCGCGGTTTTGCACGTGCAGGAGCTCTACCGAAACGAAGGTTTTTTGCATGCGCAGGTGGGGCCCGTGCAGGTGCTTCGTCGTTATTGTGATCCGAAATCGCGCGCGGGTACGTGCGATCCGATTCCGCTTCCCGCGACACCGCCCGACGCGTGCGCCTACGACGCTACCGATTTGCCGCTACCAGTTCCGAAGCTCGACACACGCGACACCTGCTTACCCGATCCGATGCACGGTGTTTGGTGTGAGCCGCGTATTTTTTTGAAGGTGCCGATCAAGCTAGGGCCGCGCACGTTTTTGTACGACGTGCAGTTCACTGGCGCGAAGACGATCGACACGCCGCGGCTCGTGGAAGCCGCTGATTTGAAGCTCGGCGCAGCAGCGAGTGCACTAAAAATCGAAGAGGCCCGGCGGCGCGTCGTCGAGCTCTACAAAGAAGAAGGTTACGCGTACGTCGACATCAAAACGAGCCTCGAAGAGTCGCTCGACCACACGCGCGCGCGCGCCCGTTTCGAAGTGAGTGAAGGCGAGAAGGTCATCGTTCGCGCGATCGTGCTCGTCGGAAACGAAATCACGCGCGAAGGGGTCATCCGTCGCCGAATCGCACTCGAGGTCGGCGAGCCGTATCGCACGAGCTCGGTTCGCAAAACGCTCGAGCGCATCGCCACGCTCAACGTGTTCACCAGCGTCAACGTCGCGCTCGCGGATCCGTACGTTCCGCAAAAGAACAAAACCGTGGTTGTCACCGTTCAAGAATCGGTTCCGAAATACATCGAGGTGCGTCCCGGATTTTCGACGGGTGAAGGCATCCGCGCCACGACCGAGTTCGGCGACCGCAACGTGCTCGGCACCGCGATCGGTTTGTCGGCGCGCATTCAAGGATCGTATTTGCCCGACGCGTTCATCTTCGACTCCGAGGTGAAACAGAATTTCCAAAAGCTCTCACTGTCGGAGCGCATCGCAGGACGCATCACGGTCCGCGGTGACTTTCCGGAGATCGGGCTCGGTCCGCTGTTTCGTCTCGGCATCGACGGTGTGTTCGCTCGCACCCTCAATCGCGATTTCGTCCTCACCAAGAAGGCGTTCATTCCGACCTTGTTTTTCCGACCTGCGCGCGCCGTTCAGTTCGCGTTTTCACCGTCGGTCGAGCAAAACAACGTCGAGATTTTTCAAAATATTTCTGCAACGACCGCCTCAGGCAGCAGCTGTCAGGCGACCGCTGGCCAGCAGCTCACGCTCAATCAATATTTGATCTGCCTCGCGCAGACACCCGGCAACGCGGACCTGTCGCGATTGCTTCGGGTGCCGGACGGGACGAGCAACGTGATCGCGCAGCGGCTCGCGTTCACGTGGGATCGTCGAAACGATCCGTTCAATCCGCACAGCGGAACGTATATCGCGAGCTCGGTCGAGCACGACGATTGGTATCCGCTCAATCAAGTCACGGGCTCGAGCTTCGACGCGAACGAATACCGACCGCTGCAAGGTCACACGCTGCGTTTTCAGGAAACGATCGCCGGCTACATTGCGCTCGGCAACAAGCTCACTCTCGCCGCAGAGTTGCGCGTCGGAACGAATGCGCAGATGACGCAAAACTCGACGACGTATCCGGATCGATTCTTCTTTTTGGGTGGATTGGATTCGATGCGCGGTTGGACGCAGGACTCGTTCATTCCGCAGGACTACGTCGACAAGATCGCGAAGGACGCCGGCAAACCGACGACCGATCCCACCAAATTCACCGCTGCGTCCATTCCACTCCGCGGCGGCAATTTGATGATCAATCCGAAAATCGAGCTGCGCATTCCGTTCAACTCCACGTTCGGCGGATTGCTCTTCGCCGATTTCGGAAATCTTTGGGTCGACGCCACCTATCCGTTCAACACCGGAAAATTTCCGATTCGCTGTGCAGTGGGTCCGGGAATTCTCGTGTTCACGCCGATCGGTCCGCTCTCGCTCGCGTACGGCGTCAACGTGTACAGGCACAGCGACTACGAAGACTTCGGCGCGCTGCAATTTTCGATCGGACTTTTCTAGCGATCACCGCGCGACTTCTGCCGCTCGCGTGTCTCTTGGCGATGCGACATGAAGGCGTTCAGAAAAAATCAGCTTGGGAAAAATATGAAATCTGCCTTGAATCAGGGGATTTTGCGGATGCTCGCGGCTTCATTCATTTTCGCGATCATCGCTTCGATCGGCTGCAACCACCGCGACGACCGCAACGCAAACTACGTCGACGATCAGCCCGGCGGTCAGTTCGGCGAGGTGGTCGCGCAACGAGCGTCGTTCGATCTGTCGTGCCCGAGAGACAAGCTCACCGTTCAAGGCATCGGCGGCGACAGCTTCGGCGCGACCGGCTGCGGCCAGAAAGCGTCGTACACGTGCATCTGCATGTACCACGTGTGGTCGGAGTGCACGAAGCCGCTCTGCCAGCTCGACGGCCATAGCCGACCGGTGCCGAACGCGACCAGCAACGAGCCTGCGGTCACGTACAGCGCCGCTACGCCTGCCCAGTAATTATCGGTTTCGAGGTCGTCAGAAGGATTTCAGATTCGTCATGAGGCGCTTCGAAATAACGATGCGCTGGATTTGTCCGGTGCCTTCGAAGATGTCGTAGACCTTGATGTCGCGGAACCATTTTTCGAGCGGCGCGTGGTCGTTTTCGATCGAGCCCTCCGCGCCGCAGATTTCCATCGCATCGATGCACGCGCGAATCGCCGCTTGTCCGGCCATCGCCTTCGCCATGCTCGCTTCTTTTGCGTTCGACTCGCCTTCATCTGCGAGCCACGCCGCACGCCAGGTGACTAAGCGCGCTGCTGCGAGACCACGACCGATGCGCGCCAATCGCTCGGCAATTGCCGCGTAACGTGGAACTGGCCTTGAGAGCACGTAATGATCTTTCACGAAATCGCGCGCGTATTCGTAGGCCGCGCGACCGATTCCGATAGCCATGCTCGCGACGATGGGCCGCGTGTTGTCGAAGGTCTTCATTGCCGTCATGAAGCCTTCTTTGGTTTTGTATTTGTCCTCGCCGCCCAAAAGATTTTCTTCGGGCACGCGACAATCTTCCAAAACGAGCTCCGCCGTTTCGCTCGCACGCAGCCCCATTTTTTCTTCGATGCGGCCGACCGAAAATCCGGGCGTCCCCTTTTCGACGACGAATGCGCGATGGCCGGCACGACCTAGCGCCGGGTCAATCGTTGCAAAAACAACGTTCCACGAAGCCCGCGCGCCGTTCGTGATGTAGCACTTGCGACCGTTCAAAACCCAGTGTTTGCCGTCTTTGCGGCAGCTCGTGCGAATGCCGGATACGTCACTGCCGGCACCCGGCTCAGTGAGCGCGTACGCACCCCATTTGAGCTCGGTGAGATCGTTGAAGATCGAAAAAAATCTTTCTTTCTGCTCTGGCGTTCCGCTGCCGCGCACAGGCGGACCGCCGAGCCCAGGACCCGGCACGCACAGAAGAAGCGCGGCATCGCCCCACGCCATTTCCTCCGACGCGATGACGGTCGTCAGATTTTGCGAGGATTTCTTTTTCGACTCTCCGGCCTTCGCCGCTTCCTCTTCTTGTCGAATCAGCGACGCGCTCGTGCCGAGCCCGCCGGCACCCATGCTCGTCGCCATCACCGCGAGGTTGCGCAAAAACTCGTGGTCGATCTCGTGATCGCGATCCCACTTCATGCTCTGCGGGCGCACGACGTTTTTCGCGAGCTGATGAACCGCTTGCTGCATTTCTTTCTGACGCTTCGACAACGCAAATTCGATGGGCATAGGGCGCTCTCTAAAAATGTCAGACGCTGATTAGACGAGTGTGTTTTGGGATTCGGGCGTGGGCAAAATCGCACCGAGCGCGAGTGGCTGTCCCACTTCGAGCGTCGCAGCGAGCTGGTCGGCTTGCTCCGCGGTCATCACACAAAGCTGGAGTTGCTTCGCGTCGCGCATGAATTTTTCGACCGGATAGTCGCGCATGAAACCGGAGCCGCCGTGCAATTGAACGGCATCGTCTCCGCAACGCATCGCCCCCTCGAGCGCGAAGCTGATCGCGTGCGCGCTGTGCAAAAGGGCTTCTTTTTCCTCGATTCCGCGATCCCATGCGTCAGCAGCGCGCCAGACCAAGCTGCGAGCGGCATCCACGTCCATCGCGCGGTCGGCGATCGTGAATGCGACGGCTTGGAAATGGCCGACTGGTTTTCCGAACGCTTTGCGTGTGTCGCAATATTCGCGCGTGACCTCGAACGCAGCGTGCGCGAGACCGACTGCGCGAGCCGCGACGATGAGCCCGCTCTTCACGAAGAATCTCAAAATTTTCGCCGAAACATCTTGGCCGTCGCCGAGCCGCGTTGCCGATGCGCCATCGAACGAAACGCTCGTTACGTTGGCGGCGTCCAAACCGAGCGTGTGTGCGCGCTCGCCGATTTTCACGCCGGGTGCGTGGGCATCGACGACGTACGCTTCAATCCCTTCCCATCCGCGCGATTCGTCGGCTTGGGCAAATACGATGAACGTGTCGGCCAACGCTCCGTTCACGACGAAGCTTTTTTCACCGCGAATTTTGATTCCGCCAGCGTCTGAGCCAGACCGCTCAGCAATCGTCGAAAATCCGGCGCGCTCGCGATTCGGATTTTTTTCGCTCCACGCAACCGCTCCGAATTTCTTGTAGCCGTCGTCGGCGGCCAGCGGCGAGAGCAAGCGTTTCGCATCTTCTTCGGTGCCGAGCTCGAGCACTGCGCGCACGAACGAAGCGCCGCCCGCCAAACC
>JBDTFL010000843.1:0-3787 GCA_039937955.1 Polyangiaceae bacterium
AGGCCTCCGCGAGCGGAAGATCGATCGTCGCTTCGATCATCTTTGCGCGTTTTCCGATCGCACGCACCGCACCCGCGCGTTTCATTTCGAGACCCATCGGACGCAAGTCGAAATACGCGAGCTTCGCGGTCACCTCCGGAGCCGGCGGCAACCAGAGCTCACGCGGACCCGGCGCACGCTCTCCCCATTTTTTTGTCATGCGCGAAAACGATTGCTGCGCCTCTCTTCCAGTCACGAGCTGCTCGCACACCGAACGCAGCGCTGCTTCGTAGACCGCCTTCGTTCGCGTGATTCGAATTCCAGGATTTCGACGATGCAGCTCGGCGAGCTTTCCTTTCGGCTGAAATCCCGAGGGATCGTCGTTTGCTCCCAAAAGCTCCGGCGCGTTTTGCACCGACCACTCAGCGCCCGGTCCGTACGATTCGATTTCGATGCCATCGTTCGTAGAAAGAAATCGCGTCGACGAGGGCCCCAACGGCGTGCGGGTGGCGCGCCAAACCGTTCCCGATTTTTCGCGCTGCACGCACGGGTCGTAGGGGCCACGCGCGAGCGGATCGAGTGTGCGCGCGAGGTCGACGGGAAATGGGGGACGCCAAACGGTGCGAAATTGCGGAGCCGCGTTCGTCATTCCAGCCAAATTCTAGTGTGATCCTGAACCAACCGGCGCGGGCGTGGTCGGTTTTGTGGAGCGAACATTGTCGATGCCGTCTTGCGTGGCTTTGTCGAGCGCCTTGATTTTACGTTGCTTGTCGGCGTCATCGTTGTCGGCATTCGTGAGCGAGGAGAGCGCGTAATTCGCGGTCGTATACGGTCCTCGCCAATCCGTCATCGGCTCGCGATCCGGAAAGCCTCCGACGACGAGCATCGATCCCTCCACGTCTTTCAATGTGAACGGCGACACTCCACCTTCATCCAAAATGACCGCGCCGTATGCGAGCAACCGTACTTCCTTCGTGTCGGGTGTCATCTCGTCGATGAAGCGCATGTAGACGATGGGCAGACCGTTCGCGTCGTAAAGGCGACCGACGATTTCATAGCGACCCGCTTGTTGAACGGACACGCCCACGTAGATCGCGATCGAGCCATTTTCTAGGACATCGCGCGCAGTTTGCGTGAACGAAGCCGGCGCGGCTTGGACCTGCGTGAAGTTGAAAATGAGCGTTCCATTTTCACCTTCTGCAGAGGCATCTACCAAAAGCTCGAGCCCGCCCGATGGCGCAGCGCTCGAGGTCGAGACCGTTCCCGTCCAAATGCCGTCGCTCGCGATCGTGTCCGGCGCAACGCCGTCATCGTGAAAGGAAACGTTGCCGACCGGGGAACCGGCGACAGCGTTTTGATTTGCGTCCTCGATCATCGGAACCAGCACCGACCGCGAGAACGTAACTGTCACCGGTTTGTTGTCGGCCATCGCCGTGATCGAAACCGTCGCCGACTGACCGGGCGTAAGCAGAAGGCGATCTTGGTTTTGCGTGATCGCCACGCGATGATTGCCTCCCGGATTTCCGTTGAGCCCGCGCATGATCGGCTCGACATGGTGCGGCTCGAGCAGATCGGTTTTCATCGCGAGCGGACGCGACGACATCGGGTAGCGCGTCTTTTCGAGCAGCGCATTTTTCGTCTCACGCATGCGCGCGGCGAAGCGTTGCTCGTCGGTCATCTCGGGTGTGTCGGTTTGAAACGCACCGCTCGACGTCACCGTCGCTGGCCGCGATACATTCGGGATCGGTACAATTGGCTTATTTTCAGCCAGATCCGAAGACTCGACGCTTGGCTCCGCAACGCGATGCGTGCGAAACAAAAGAAACGCAGCGATGGCGAGCGCGACTACCGCCACGAAAATGAGAACGCGATTGCGAAGAGGCGCTCGCTCCGAGCGACGCGCAGGCGTCCAGAAGGTCACTACTTATCGTAGGCCGCTGCGGTTCCCGAAACCACGCCCATGACGCCGCCCGCATATCCTTCTTCGCACGGGTACGATCCGTCGATGCAGTGGCCCGCGGAGCCGTTGGTGCTGTCGACCCAAAGTGCCCACGAGTAATCCCAGTACGTTCCGCCCGCGCTGCCGTTCGATCCGACACTGCCGTGCGTGCCCGAGCTTCGGAAGTGACCCGCGGAGTGGAAGGCGACGGCGCTGTCGTTGCCGCCGCTTCCGAACAAGCAACCGCCGGGGAACAAGCACGTCGTGAGGCTCGCGTAGTCGCCGCCGACATAGTTGTAGACATAGCCCGCGATGTCGTCGCCCAGGACGTCATGGTTGTAGAGTCCACGCATCGTGCCGACCGCGAGATCTTGATCCATCGCTTTGCCGGTGAAGAAATACGCGAGATTTCCCGCCAATTCGGAGCCGCCCGCTGCGGAGCCACCGGTCAGAACCCAGATGATGTTCCAGTGTCCGGGGTAGAGCGCTTCGGCGTAACCGATCTGCGAGCAACCTGCCGAGTGGCACTGGATGTAACAGCTGTTGCCGCCGGTGCAGTATTGATTGAGCGACGCGACGACGCTCGGATTCGATTGCGAGATGTGCGCGCTGCCGTCGTAGTTCACGGGAACGGCATTCACGCCCGTTTCGATTTGCTGCCCGTGACCGTTGCTCCAGTAGCTCCAGCCGGTGGGAGTGCCGCTCGTGCGCCCGTGAATCCAGAGCGAGTAGTTCGTTGCGTGTGCGTCTGCCGCAGACAAGGTGAGGGTCAGGGCGGCGACAGCAGCGAGCGCGGACTTGAGCATTCCAACTTCAATTGCAGCTCTTGAGCCACGCGAAGGTATTGATGATTTGCCGTAAAATACAGGCTTTGAACGCGTCGTCAGTTCAGCAAACGAACGAAAGCACGTTTGGTTTCTGAACCGCGTTCAACTTGCGAACTTCGCGTTTGGGTGAGCCTCGCTCGCGATCCACGCGATGCCGTGTCCGGTTACGTGTGCGATGTTGGAGCTCCGCCGATGCATTTAGTTCGTTAGTCATTCAGGCGAGTTGCGACTTATGTTCGTAGTCGGAGCGGGATCGAAGAGCGAGGTGCTTAACCTTGTTCGATGCAGCTACCGCGATTGCTTCTGATCGACGACGACGTGAAGGTCCTTCGTGCGCTGGCGAGAATGCTGCGGCAAGCGTTCGATACGACGGTCGCGCCAACATTGATCGATGCGCGCAGATTTATCGCGGAAGAATCCTTCGATGTCATTCTCTGCGACATGCGCATGCCGTCGATGAACGGTGAATCGTTCGTGGCCACGCTGCCGGCATGCGTCGCTGCACGCGTCGTCTTCATGAGCGGCGACGAGGAAGCGCCCGGTGTCGTATCGATGTATCCACGATTGCTCAAGCCCTTCACGGTCGCTGAGCTGGTGTCTGCACTGGGATCTCGACGTCCAGCGGCTGCGTAAACCGCGGCGCGCGGCGTGGATAACGACTAAATTCGCGTTCCGATGGCGGACGCGATCAGCAAGCGCACCGGTGTTTGGCGTGCACTCGAGCGAACCAATTATCGGCTGTTCGTTGCCGGTCAGCTCGTGTCGCTGATCGGAACCTGGACGCAATCGGTCGCCGAAAGCTGGCTCGTTTATCGGCTGACCGGCTCAGCGGCTTGGCTTGGGATCGCCGCATTTTGTCAGCAGATGCCTGCGTTTTTTCTCGCGACCTTCGGCGGCTTGATCGCTGATCGCTACCGAAAACGGACCATCCTGATTCTCACGCAATCCGCCGCGATGACGCTTGCGTTCGTCTTGGCAGCGCTCACCATCAGCGGTCGTGTGCGGGTCGGCCACTTGCTGGTGATGGCAACGCTGCTCGGTG
>JBDTFL010000844.1:0-4049 GCA_039937955.1 Polyangiaceae bacterium
ATGCGATCGCGGAAGACGAATTTCCGAATTCGCCCGCTGAGGAGCCCCTGCCGGCGGCTTACATGGGGCGCGGAAAAGGAGTGATCGGCCTGCTCGCGCTCGCCGGGCTCATCGTGTTTTTTTTGCCGTGGATGAACGTTTTTTTGCCGGACGAATTTCAAATGAGCGGCTTCGATCTCGCTCGAAAATTGGGTTGGAGCTGGGGCGCGGCAGTGGCGTGGGCGATCCTCATTCCAACGGTCCTCAGTCGACGAAGTATCGTAAAAATGCGGGGCGCGCGCGTTGCGGCGGTCACCCTCGCTGCCGTTCCAGCGATGACGGTCATCATTTTTTTGCTGAAGCCTCCGCACAACGCGCTCGTGCCGATTCGCTTTCATTACGCGCCGGCGATTTGGGCAACGCTGGTACTTTCGCTGGCGACCATCGTCGCTTCGTTTCGACTCGGTGGGAGAATCGACGACATTCCGGTGCGACGCGGGACCTCTGCCGGCGAAACGTTGCACTAGGCGAATCGACACGCGCGAAGGTTGTGGCATATTTCGCTCGATGTCCGCGCCCGCCAAAGATGGGCGAGCTTCGCCGATACCGAAGCGCGTCTCTTCTGATCAAAAGCAGCGCAGCCTCGTCGATCTCGACGATTGGCTCGACGGCGTCGACGTGCCCGCAACCGTCGTTTGCGCACATTGCGGATCTTCGGATTGCACCGGATGCACCGCCGCCTCGGAGCGCTCAGGATTCATCGCGGTCGTTCCTTGGGAGCGCAGCGATGCACCGATGCTCCGCCGACTTTGGCAGACCGCGCGCGCCACGACGCGCGATCCGGAACGCTTTTTCGAATCGCTCCCAGAAGGCCCGATCGCGCCCGCGCTACGATTTGCGGCAATTTCCGAGCTTTTTGCAGCCACTGCGATGATCGGCGTTTTGCTCGCGCTGCTTGCATGCGTCGCCCCGTCGTTCATCGCGTATCTCGCAACGGATCCCGCCGCGCGCAGCCTCGCGCTTCGTGCGCTCGTCGCATCCATCCCGTCACTCGCGGTGCTCCTGGTCGTTGCGCATATTGCACATGGAGTTGCACTCGACCTCGGCGCACCCACCGAGCTCCGCACGCGCGCGCGTCGTGCACACGCACTTCGTTTCGGTCTTTACGCAACCGGTTGGGACGTCGTACTCGGACCGATCGGCGCGGTCGTCGTCACCATCCAAGACGGCCTGAAGGGTTTCGTGGAGCTCACACGAATCGCCGGAAGCTTGCCGGGCACGAGCGCTCGCGCATTTTTGAAAGGCGCGTACGGGCTGCAAGGCGATCGCGCAATCGCCTCACTCCGTTGGTCGTTCATTGCGTCGGCGCTCGCGATTTCATTCGCCGTGTTCGTCACCGTCGCGGTCATCGTCGCGTTGATGCTCGCGTAGCTCGGCTCGCGATCCGAAATAGCCTTATTCTGCCGGGAAAACGTGATCGTGCATGGCGTCGTCGTGGCAGCCTACGCATGACTCGATCTTTCCTTGCGCGACGAGCTCGCCGGTAGAGGAAAGCGCGACGAATTTCCAATCGCCGTGATCCGCGTCGAAGCCCTTCGGCATTTTTTCCATCATGAAGAGCGGACCTGGCGCTTCGTTTGGTGAGGGCATCGCGGACGCCGTTTTCTCGAAGTGCATTTCGACGAAACGCGAGCCAACTTGGAAGTCGCCATTCGCCGTTGCCAAAGCCGCGCGCGCGGAGTCGGTGGCGTAGAGCTCGGCGTCGAAACGACCCGCAGCATGACCGCGCGAAAAAAATCTGCCGCTGCCGACTCGTTGCATCGTCGTTTTGTAATCAGCCGGGATCGCGTTCGATCGATGCGCCGGTGGAGCGCTGGCGATCGGCGTCGGGCCGCGCAAATCATTCGCGGTCGATTCTCCGATGGCCGGACCATTTTTCTGCGATGCGCCGCATGCTGCGACGAGCACGAAGATCAGGGCGCAAGCGAATCGCTTCATGAGCGACGCGATCAGAAAAAGACGCCGCCCTCGAACGAAAGCGTCCATTGGCGTGCGTCGGTGAGGGTCGGATCCCAATCTTGGGGCGACGTGAGATCGAATGCGATTTGCGTAGCGAGATAAAGAATCTCGTACCGGTAATTCACGCCTAAAATCCCGCGATTTCGCTGCACACGAACTTTGTCGAAGGTGACGTTGTTGTTGAAGTCGCTGTTGTTGTCGGCGCCGTTCGGCAGCTTGTTGCGGCAGGTGGGCGATCCGGTTTGTGCGTCCGGGCCGGCGTATCCGCATTGCTGCAGAGGGTCGACGTTGGGCGTGAGGTCGACGATGTTGGAGTCGCCCAAAATGATGAGGCGCTGATAACCGACGACCGGCGTGATGGTCGCAGAGTCGCCGATGGGGATCGGCTTCGAGATTTGCGCGTCGATGCCGACCGTCGTGAGATTGAATTTGCTGGTGCCGGTAACGGTACGCACGCCGCCACCAACCGAAACATCCGGAAAAATTCCGAGAGGCCCAGTGCGAAATCCTTCGAGGAGCGACCAGCGAACGTCGGCGCCGCCGACCCACATCGTGGTGTTCGCGATGAAGCCGAGCGAGCCCGTGACCTCGAAACCGAACGGCAAACCTTTGCGCGCTTTCATCGCGTAGATCTGCAGCATCGAGTCGGGGCTCGAGTTGCTGGTCGGAAACGCTTTCGTGTTCGGGTCCGCCGATCCTTGGGTGCCGGTCTGCCAGTATTTGACCTTCGTGCCGTCGGTTGCGGTGCTCAGCGACGACGAATTGATGTGCGTGTAATTCGCCTCGAGCGTGAGCGCGAATCCGCCGATGCCCGTGGTGCGCGCGGGATGAAACGCGGTAGGCGCGATAGCGAAGCCCAGCTCCGAAATCATATTTCGGAACGCCACGTTGTCTGGGCTGCACGGAAAATTGTTCGGCAGATTTCCGCCGACCAAGCCAGTCGATGGATTCATGGCGATGGACTGACACGTCGCGCCGGCCGGCAAATTCGGCGGTTGCAGCACATAGCGCTCGGGCGTGGGATCCATGCTTCCGGCGAACGCGTTGCTCGCATGAAGCAAAATCCCAGCGGCGAATGCGCCGATCGAAACCCGTCTGGCGTAAGCCTTTGCGCGCAAGTCCCGATCCTCAATGGCTACGCTACGGTTCGGCCTGGAGCTTCGTCAAGCATTGGCGACGCGGGCGCGATATTCAGGGAACGGTCCAAGTCGCAGGAAAATTCAGCGAATTTCCGCCCAGCGGATTCGTGAGCCCCGGCAGACAAACCGTGTACGCGAGCTCGACGTTGGTCGGTGCGCTCTCTTCCAAATACAGAATGCCGATGCACGCGGTCTGTTTCGAGGCGTTCCAGAAAAAAGAGTGGAGCTCGTCCCAACCCGGCGACGCGCAGTTGCTGCAGTCGACGAGATGAAATGGATAGAGCTGGTAGGTGTCGCCGGAAATCGTCGCGCTGCCGATGCTCAGGCCGTCGTAGGAAATGTCTTTGCCGGTGATCGAGAAATCGTAGAGCAAATTCGGCGTCGGCATGTCGACCGCGGGGAGCGTGACCGCTTCGGTCGTGCTCTTTTCGAGCACGCTGCACGTGCCGGTGGCGGCGAGCTCTTTTGGTGACGCGATGCCGTCAGTGGTTTCGTAATAGATGAAGTCGAGGTCGCTGCTGGTGCAGGTAATGAACGCGACGATCACGCGCGTCTCTTGCACGGCGATGATTTCGTAATCGCGATCACCCGCAAATTCCCCGCCGTCGGCATCTCCGCCGTCTGCTGTTCCCGCGGGAACTCCCGTAGCGTTGAAGAAAAAAGCGCTGACGCTTTCGTTTTGAAACTCGATGGTGCCGATGCCGTGCGTGATGGCGATGGCACCGACGTCGTTGGCGCCTTTGCCCGTAAAGGTGACGTCCTCGCTCACCGTCCACGGTGCGTTCGACGCCGGAAACTGGAGCGTGTTGACGACGCCGCTGTCGCTGCCGCCCGTGCCGCCGTCAGTGCCGGACGACGATGCGCCGTTGTCGCTGCTGCTGCTGCTGCAACCGACCGCGACGACACACGCGG
>JBDTFL010000845.1:0-9170 GCA_039937955.1 Polyangiaceae bacterium
CTGCAACGCTGAAGGCAAGCGCCCGATCATGAACGTCAAAGGCACGGCATTTCTAGCTCGAAAGCTTCTTCTGGAACGACAGTTCGGCGAACAGGACGCGAAACGAATGCTCGAAGCGGCAGTCGCTGCAAGGCGGTCACATCGAATATCGCATCGACGACGTACCGAAGGCGTTTCGGCATGTCTACGTCGAGTACGCAACGCTCGGATATTTCACGCGCGCGCTCGAAATTTTGGGCGCGACGAACGTCGAGACAAAACGCATTCGGATTTTCGATCGGGAGCGACGACGTGCTCTACGAAATTCATTTTCGACGAGCGCCCGTTTCAGCCAAAAAAAGGTGACTTTTGAACGCGCGGGTCGGATGCTCGTCTCACTTGATTCCAAGTGTTGGGGAGGCTTCGTATGAGCACGAATCGCAAGCTGGTGAGCGTGGGTTTGGGTGCAGTTATTTTTCTTCAAGCGGTTGGCGCGAGCGCGGCGCTGAACGCTTACCTGACGCTCAAAGGACAAAAGCAAGGAACCCTCAAGGGCGCGTCGACGCGCGAGAAGGACGCAACCCCAGTCGTTGCCTTCGCGCACCAGCTCGTCTCGCCGCGTGACGCGGCCTCGGGCCTGGCGACCGGAAAGCGAATGCACAAACCTCTCACCGTCACGGTCGAGGTAGGGCCCGGCGTGGGTGCCGAGTGGAAGGCAGCGGCGGCGACGGGTGAAGTTTTTTCCGAAGCCACGCTCACCCTCCTCACCACCCCGCCGCCCGGAAAAACGGCGACTGTGTTCGAAACGGTGAAGCTCAAAAATGCGGTCGTGACGAAAATTGCAGAGGGCCTCACCGACAACGCGGCAAGCTCGGCGGAAAAAGAGCGCTACTTGCGTCTCACCATCGATTACCAAGAGCTGCACACCACGGTCGTGAAACCCGACGGCACCACTGCAGCCGACGAGTGGGCGCCCAATGATCAGATATGATCTGATTCTTCAGTGACCGGAGATCGAGAAAAGAGCGACAGCCAGACGCGCATCGGCACGACGATCGCCGGAAAGTATCATCTCGATCGCCTGCTCGGAAAAGGCGGAATGGGCGCGGTCTACGAAGCCACGCACACCGGAATCGACCGCAAATTCGCGCTCAAGCTGATGCATCCGCACGCCGATCAAGCGCCCGACAGCGAAGCGCGTTTCGAACGCGAGGCGCGCGCGGCCGGTCGCATCGGGCACCCGAACATCGTCGACGTCTTCGACTTCGGCAGAACCGATGAAGGCGCTCCTTACATCGTGATGGAGCTGTGCCCCGGCGAATCACTCGCTGAGCGACTCGTGCGCGGACCCCTCGAAGAGCGCGACGCATGTGAGGTCGCAGTCGAAATGCTCCGCGCGCTCGAGGCCGCACACGGCGCAGGCATCGTCCATCGCGATATCAAACCCGCCAACGTCTTCTTGTGCAAAGACGCGAACGGAAAGCGAACCATCAAGGTCCTCGATTTCGGAATTGCAAAATTCGTCGAAGGCGACGTCACGCTCACTCATACCGGCGCGGTGATCGGCTCGCCGCTCTACATGGCGCCCGAGCAAGTACGCGCCGAGAAAGACGTCGACGCACGCGCTGACATTTGGTCGGTCGGAGCCACGCTCTACGAAATGCTGAGCGGCGAGGCCCCGCACCGCGCGCCGTCTCACGCCGCGGTCATCGCTCGCATCGTCACGGTTCCTGCAGTCTCGGTCCGCACCCATTCTGAAAATGTCGACGCGCAGCTCGACGCCATCGTGCTTCGCGCCCTCTGCATCGACAAAACGGATCGCTTCATTACGGCTGACGCTATGCGTGTTGCACTCGACAATTATATGTCGGGTTCAGCAGCTACGGTGGCTTCGCTTCCGCCGCTCGGAGTTTCGCAAAGCAGCGCGGCCCAAGTCCCCGCTGTCAGCGGCCAACGCATGTGGATCATCGCAAGCGCCGTATTTTTGGCTGCCGTTGCGATCACCTTCTTTGCCGTGCACGCGCAGTCATCCGGCGCACCGGTCGCTGCGTCGTCCGCACCCACACCTTCGGCTTCGATGACGTCGGCGCCTCAAGCCGCGTCGGTCCCAGCTCCCATTGCATCCGCTGCAGAAATCCCTGGCGCGGGGGCGACCGGCAGTTCGGATCCGCCGCCGCCCACGCATTCGGCAAAATCGCCGACTCCGCATCCGGTAGCTTCGCACCTCGCGACGTCGCCGAGCCCAACGTGCGCGAGCGGTGAACAAATTTCTCTGGGGCATTGCTGTCGCGTCGGACTGGTTTGGCAAGGTGATCGCTGCGATCGTCCGCTCGCGACGACTGCCCCATTTTGAGCGTGATATGTCTCGTGCAGGGTGAATCCGCGAACGCGCACCGTGCTTCCTGGACGTCTGCGCGTCGCTCGGCTCGTTTTGTCGTTCGCGCTCGTGGCGACGTGCTCACGCGCGGCCCGCGCTGACGACGCTACCGATTCCGCTCGCGCGCATTTTTCGGAAGGCGTCACGCGTTTCGAAGCCGGTGACTACGAAGGCGCGCGTGCGCTTTTTTTGCGCGCCGACAGTGAGCATCACGCGCCGGTGATCATCTACAACGTCGCGCGCTCCGAAGAGCGACTCGATCATCCGCAAGCAGCTGTCGACGCATACGATTCATACTTGCGCGAGGCTGGAGATTCCGGCGAGTTCGCAACTGCAGCAGCGCTCGCGATGGCGCAGATTCGTGCTCGTTCGCCGCGCCTGCGAGTCGAGACGTCACCGCCCGGCGCAAATGTTTTCGTCGATGCGCAAGCGGCTCCCGAAAAATCTCCCACGTCGATACTCGTCACGATCGGTCATCACCACGTGGTTGCACAAGGCGACGACTGGCACGCCGAAACGGAGGTCGACGCCACCGACCCGAGCAAAGGCGCGATCGTCACGCTCGCGCGCGCCCCGGGAAATTCAGCTGTTTCGTCGACCTCGACTCCAACATCGACGCATCTTGCGCCCGCTCCGGAAACCGTTCCGATCTCCGGTCCGAACGGTTTGGTGTTGGGCATGAGCTTTTCGATCGTCGCATACCATTTTTTTTCGAAACGCGGCCAAGCCGACACGACGACCGGGGTTGCGCCTGCCTTGATCGCCGACGTCGGTTACGCGATCACACCGCGCGTGGAAATCACGTTGCGCGTTCTCGGCGGCCTCGGAAGCGAAGGCACGCCGGTCACGTTGGTAGAAGGTTTGGGTCCAGGGTTTTCATTTCGCGCGCTACCGGCGCTGTGGATCGGCGCGTGGTGTTTGGGTGGCCGCATCGAGTCGAGCTTCACGCCCGGCGAGCCGATCCCGGGTGAAGCTCCGGGCCCTCGCTACGTAGAAACGGGTTGGGTATTCGCTCCCGAGCTCGAAGCGAGCGTCGCCCTTTTCCAAACCGACTACGGGCAATGGATGCTGAGCATCTCGCCGTCTTATTATTTCGCGAGCCCGCAAGACAACGGCGCGCTCTTCGTGCCCATGTCGTTCGGCCTTCGAACATTTTGAATCGATGCCGAACGCCGACGCACGTCCCATCTCTCGTCCGCTGATCGGCGCGGTGCTCGCGGCGTGCGTGATCACGTCGCTGCCGGGCCTCACACTCGCATTGTCTAGCTTCGAACAAAGCGCACCCGACCTCCGATCATCGCTCGTCGAAATCATTCTCGGCGGTATCGCCGCGGTCTTCGGATCCCTGCAAATACAAGCCCAAACGCGATCGAGCGGAAAGTGGATCGGCCTGGCTCCGCTTGGCGCGCTCGCCGTCGCAAGCTTCGTCATCGGAATCATTTTCCTCTTGAGCGTCGGAACCGGTAGCGTCGATTCCGGTCCATTCCTCGTTCTCGGATTCCTCGCTTTGTGCGGCGTCGTTGCGGCTCAGATAGTGCTCGCCGTAATCGTGTGGGTATTGCTAGCGTCGCTCGTCAAAGGCTTGGACAACGACGCCGCATCCGGAATCGATCCGAACGTGCGCGCGTCGAGGTGGCTCGGCATCGCCGCCATCGTCCACGTCGTGATGAAGTGCGTGTCCGGCGGTCCGGCATTGTTCGGCCTCGGCGCCGCAATTCTCGCGGTCACGCTCGCATTGCGCGCGAAGCAGAATCTAGGCTTGGTGCTCGGCGGGCTTTCGATCGCCGCGGCGGTCAGCACGACGCTCGGCGTTCGCATGTATTATGCACATAACGACGCGCTTGCGCGCATTCCGCTCTGTGAAGAAGGCAAT
The DNA here is from genome assembly GCA_039937955.1 of Polyangiaceae bacterium. Classification (GTDB taxonomy): domain Bacteria; phylum Myxococcota_A; class Polyangia; order Polyangiales; family Polyangiaceae; genus JAICXU01. Next base: position 4,230 of record JBDTFL010000845.1, read on the forward strand.
TCAGTCTCTCGTCGTGAGAGCGGCATTGTCGCACGTGACGTGCGCGCGATGCCGGGTGTGGCCGAGGTCTTGGTTTTTTCGCGCTCGCCATTTGCGACACCGCAACTTTCCGTCGTGGTGCTTCCCGTTGGCGGCGGTCCGATTCCTCCCACGTTGCGACGAGCGATCGAGCAAGATGTCGTTGCCTCCGGATGCGCCGTCGACGATCGAGGAACGAAGCCGATCATCACGGTTGAAGATCCGAAATACACGGAAATTCCCGTGCTCGCGCGCGTTCATCTTGCTCCAGGGGCAAACGAAGAGGCTGCCAAAAAAGCCATCACCGACGCCGTGCGCGCCATGTTCTATCCGCACGTCGACGCGAATTTGATCAGCACGCGGTCGGGCGGGGGATACATGCCGGCGACTCCGCAAGATGTGGGCGTGCAGCTCGTCGAATGGAGAAGCGGAAGCGACACGTTCGACACGCGAATCAATCAGCTCGAGATCGGCGCTGTCCCCACGCTGGGAAAATTCGAAATCGAGATCGTTGCCGATCAATAAGGGGAGTGCGCTACGCAATCGTCGGTCGCGATTTCGTCGATCAGCTCATGACGTGCGAGCTCGGCGAGATACGTCGCGGCGTCGAACGCCTGCGATGGGGCAAGGACTCCTCGCGCGGCAACTTCGCCTCTCGAGAGTCGCCACGCGACATCTGCCGTGAGCCAGGCGCCGAGGCCGTACATGTGTCGCCCGTGGATGCTGGCCGCGCGGATTTTGCCTTGTTCCTCCGCGTGGACCTCGACGGTGAATCGGGTCGTCGCACGACGTGCTTCGAGGTCGCGGCGGGGAAGGCGAGCGGAAAGCCGTCTGAGAACCGGTCCCAGCCACGATCGGGAGACGACTTGCAACGCTCTCAAGAACGCCGGGACCGCCTTGAAAGACCAGGACGGCGCGAATGTTTTTGCGGACATCGAGACCGTGACGTTGTTCGCGCTCACGTGTCGCGGGATGGTGACGACGTCGCCACCCGGATAGGCGAACACGACCTGGGCCCCCGTCGGATCGGAAAAAGCGAACGTCGAGAGAGCCGCGCGCGCCGCCGTCGGGCGCAGCGATCCGCCCACGTATTCAAGCCGTTTGCCGACCATGTCCCAAAGTGCCGTCAACGATCCAGGCGTGAAATTCCAGCGATCGAGCGCGTACGCAACGTCGATCGATTCGAGGATCCCGTGTCCCTCGGAGAGCCGATGCGCCAGCAGATCGCTGAGCATGAAATAAAAACTTGCACCGGCGAGCACTGCGGACCCGACTCTCTGCGCCTCGTCGTCGTACTCGTCGAAGAAGCTCTGCATGACGAACGGGTCCGCGCCAATGTCGACGTAGTGAGAGCCTGAAGAAAGCGCGGCCTCGAGGAGCGGGCGTCCTGTAACCGAGAACGGACCAGCGGCATTCACGACGACCGAGCAACCCGCGACGAGCGCTCGCAGTGATGCGCCATCACCGACTGACGCCGCACGCACGACAACGTCGGGCCCGAGCTCATTTGCAACTCGTCTGAGCGCGTTGGCGTCACGCCCCCCGAGCACGACACGCACGCCGCGCGAGTGAAGCTCCTTCGCGATCATGGTTCCCGTGTAACCGGACGCGCCGTAGACGACGATGGGTCGCACTGAAAGCGCGTTCGTCGTCATCGGGTGCGTCGTTTTTCGGCAGCGTTCGCACGCAGGAACGCGAGCGCGGTGCGAGGTTGGGTGACGAAAATTCTGGCCTGCGTCAGTCGTGCATCGAGCGGCGCGCGCGCGAGTGAGGTCCACAGCTCGTGCTCCACGACCTTCCCATGCGCGTCGATGCGCCAACGTTCGATGCCGTCCGCTGGAGCGCCGCCGGCCAGCGTTCCGCTCCACTCATTCACCAATGTCGTACCGGTCGTTGCGATCAACCGTTTGCGGATTCGAAGTCCGACGTCACGGAGAACCGGCATCATGATGCGCCATGCCCGAGCAATCGCTTCTTTGCCTTCGTGCACGGCATGCGTGCCGTCGACGAACGACGTCAAGCGCGCTTCGTCGGCGTAGATCGCGCTGCACGATTCGGCATCGTACGCATTCGAGATGCGCTCGGCTTCCGCGAGAAACGCGCGCGCGCTTTTTTCAGTGAGGCCGTCGTGCATTACGACGTCGCCCTATCCACGCGATCGAGCCACGCTTTCGCTCCGGGATGCTGGGCGATGATGCGCGCGCCTTCGCTACTCGCCGCAAGCGCTCCGAGCTGCGCGAACACGGCGATGTCTGCAATCGAAAGAGCGTCGCCGACGAGCCATGGTTTCGATGCGACCAATGCCTCGACGCTCGCGACGAGAACATCGACGTCTTCGAGGACGTCAGCGATCGGTTTACGCCCGAGCCCTTGCGCATCGAGCTGCTTTTCTTGTCGGCCGACGAGCACGACCGAGAGCAGCGCACGTCCCGCTCGCGAGTCGAACGTCGAGAACCGCGACACCCATTCGCCGCTTTCGTGACCGAGCTTGAACTTGAAAAGCTTCTGGTAAAAATAGAGACTCTCGTCGGCCCAATCTTCGAGGAGAAGGCAGAGAGCGCGCGCTGACGGATCGCTCGGCACCAGCTTCGGGCCATCGAACGTCGCGTCGAGATAGCGAACGATCGCCGATGAGTCCGCGATCTTCGTGCCGTCGTGCATCAGCACGGGAACCTTGCGCGCGGGATTCACGCGGCGCCGGTACCAGCCCACAGTTGCGAGCAGCGGCACTTTTTCCGCGCGGTAGGCGAGCCCTTTCACGCGGAGCGCGCGCCGAATTTTTTCGCAAAATGGCGAGACCGAAAATTCATAGAGGGTGAGCATGCAGCGAGAACACTGCCGAGCAGACGCGCGGACGTCGATGACCTCGGAGGTAAGCGGACCCGTTACCTCGGAGGGAATGGCTTGCCGAGCCGATCGATCGCAAATCGTCTGGCATGACAAGCAGCGCTGCAAGCGTCGTCACGATCGAGCCACCGCCCGGAGCCCGAAAGCGGCCGCTTCTTTTCGTGCACGGAATTTATCACGGTGGCTGGTGTTTTCTCGAAACGTTCGCGCCTTACTTCGCGGCACTCGGGCATCCGTGTCATGTGCTCACACTGCGTGGGCACGACCCACGAAACGGCTTGAAAATAAGGGCAACGCGCGCTGACTACCTGGTCGACGTTCGCGCCGCGCTGAGCAGAATCGCGCCGGCGCCAATCGTGATCGGGCATTCGCTCGGCGGCATGCTCGTCCAGACGCTCGTCGCTGAAGGGCTCGTTCGCGATGCGGTGCTGCTCGCGACGCCAACGCCGCTCGCGCTCGTTCGGCGCGCGGTGTCGGAAACGTTGCGTCGGCCCGGCGTTTTTCTTCCCGCGTGGCTCACCTTCGATATGCAACGCGCCTATCACGCGCCCGAGGTTTGTCGCGACAGCTTCTTCTCCGCGGGATTTCCTCGCGACGCGATGGGTCGCATCCTCGAAAAGCTCCGCGGCGTTGCGTACGGATCCATGGCGCTGCTTCGCACGCTGTTCGCGCCCGTACCAGGTCCACGTCCTGGCTTCGATGGCCGCGTGCTCGTCGTTGGAGGTGCGCTCGATCCTACGTGCACGCCCGCCGTCGAAGCGGGAATCGCCCGGCGTTACGGAACGCGCGCGATAATCGTCGAAGGCGTTTCGCACGATCTCATGCTCGACACATTGTGGCGAGACGCGGCGGCGGCTGTCGCAGCGTGGCTCGCCGACGCAGCGGACGCGCGCTAATCTTGCCCAGCCGATGACATCTGCAGCCTTGAGCCCGGTCGGAATTTTGATCCGCGAATGGCGCGCGTCGCGAGGCAAGAGCCAGCTCGCGCTCGCGCTCCATGCTGGCATTTCGTCGCGACATCTGAGCTTCATCGAAACGGGTCGCTCGGTGCCGAGCCGAGACATGGTGCTTCTCTTGAGCGACGCGCTCGATGTTCCACTTCGCGAGCGCAACTCACTCCTCGGTGCGGCCGGTTACGCGCCGCTCTTTCCGGAAACTGCGCTCGAGGCACCGGAGATGGTGCAAGTGCGCAACGCGCTCGAAGCGATCTTGAAGGGGCACGGAAAAAATCCGACCGTCGTGGTCAACCGTCGCTGCGATATCATCATGAGCAACGACGCATCGCGCGCGGTCATGATGCGCCTGTTGCCGCCGGCCGCGCTGCCACTCGCCACCAACTTGGTTCGCCTTATCTTCTCGGCTGACGGCGCGAAGCCGTTCATCGAGAATTGGGAAGAAGTTGCTCTCGAGCTCGCTCACCGGCGCCTTCGCGACTCGCCGTCCGACGGCCAAGCGCTCCTTGCCGAGATCGCCGGTCCGAACGTCCGAATCCCAGCACTGTCTCCCGCGCTGACGAGCTCGATTCGCCCTCATGCTTTTTCGCTCCCAATTCGCTTTCGCCGAGGCGACCTCCGACTCGACTTCTTCACGACCGTGACCACGCTCCTCACGCCGCTCGATGTCACCGTCCAAGAGCTGCGGATCGAAAGCATGTTTCCCGCCGACGCGCGCACCGAGCGTGAGCTGCACGCGATCGTCGAAGGACGGGAGGCGTTTGCCGTCGAGCATTAGGCTGCCGCCCGAAAGTGAATTGACGGCGTAAATTGCCCCGTTTTGTAAGAATTAAAGGATCCGTTCGAACCAGCCTTTACAACGTAAACCTCTGGTGTCAGAACACGCCGCATGCGCGCCATCCCTCGCTTCGTCCCGTTGTCGATCGTCGTGAGCATGGCCGTTTTCGCGTGCTCCTCTACGAGCTCGAATTCCGGCACGCCGAAGATCGCGTGCAAAGCGACGCCACTCACTGCCATCGGGCAGAATTTTTTCAGCGACATCTCTGCGGCAAGTGGAATTCAACTCAACAACTTCACCGCCAATCCGCCAAAGGCCATCCCCATCAACGATCACAGCCGCTTG
>JBDTFL010000846.1:0-2512 GCA_039937955.1 Polyangiaceae bacterium
GAGCGGTCAGTGCAGTCGAAACGCATTTTGGTTTTGCTGATGTTGTTGATCGCCGCGTGCGCGGCTCCGGCGAAAGCGCCGCCGTCGTATCCGCCGCTCCACTTTTCTCCGGCCACGGACCTCGTACAGGCCGCGAGCATTCACCTGCTCGTGGACGTGAGGCCACGCGAGATTCTTTCGCACGCCGACCTCGCGCATTCGTTCGCGAAGATCATTCCAGACGAGAATTTCCGGCACTTCAGCGATCAGCACGCCAACATCGACCTACGCGAGCTCGCGGAGCTGACCTACGCGCAATACCCAGATGCCGACCTCGTTCTCGCGCGCGGCATTTTCGACCCGGCGAGCGTGGAGCGCATCTTCGACAAGCGCGCAATGGTCGACGGGCGCGCCATCGATCGCAAAGCCGACGCGCTCGGCACGATCGTACGAACCTGGGGAAGCATCGACGACGACCGCATTCAGATCGCGCTGTTCGGGCCGGAGATGATCGGCGTGGAAAAAGGTCGGTTCGGGCCACTCCGCGTGGCGGAATTTTTCGCGCAAGAAAAATTGAAGCGTGCGTCACCTGCTCTGCGCGCCGAGCCGTTCGAAAGCGCCGCAGCGTTTTTGGGCGACGCTCCATTCCGCGCGTTCGCAGCGGGGCCTTTCGAAGGGACGTGGAAAAAAGCGCTCGGCGGATTGCTCGGCGCATCGACGGCGATCGCGATTTCGATCAAACCCGCGCAAAGCGACTTGGCTCACGACGGTGACACGTTCGCGATCACGCTCGCGCTCTTCGGATCCTGGGGCGATGACAGCGCAGCCGCCGGCGCACGCCTCGCCGCGGTCGTCGATTTCGTCCGCGCCAGCACTCTCGGCGCGCTTTGCGGCTTGGATACGGCGGTGGTCGGCCCTACGAAGAGAATCTCGAAATCCGTGATAGCCGTCGACGCGACGTTCAGAACAGAGCCATTTTTCCAGGGAATTCGCGACGCCACGTCCTCGAATCTCTTCGAAATCTTTCGAAACGCCCTGGAATAAATCCGAAACGTGGCGAGTTTCGAAGGAAGTATCCATGCGTACATCTTCCAGAGCTGTTGCGCGTTCCGCGCGCCGATCCCCCACTTCAACTGCGTCGACCACCTCGCGAGCTCGTCGCGCGCCCACGCCACTCGCTCGTCCGGTAACGACGACGCGCGCCAAAAAAGCACCTGAATCGAAGCCCGTCTTGAAGAGCACCCCGAAGCCCGCACTCAAGCTCGCCGACAAACCGGCAGCGGAAAAAGTCGCCGAGAAACCCCCCACCCCGTCGACGATTCCGCCTGCCGTTCCAGCCGGCATTCCACCACAAGGCCAGCGCTTCGGAAGCATCGCGCCTCGCCAAGTCATCGCGTTGGCAGACGTCGTCGCGTTCAACGTTGGCGACAAATGCGTGCATCCTGCACATGGCGTAGGCGTGATCAACGCCATCGACGCATTGGAGCTCGGCGGCACGAAGGGCCTGTTCTATCGCCTTCAAATCATCGACAACGGTCTCCGGCTTCTCGTTCCGGTCGCCGCTGCAGGCAGCGCGGGCCTTCGCCCGATCATGAGCTCGAAAGACGCCGACAAAGTTTTGGAGACGCTCAAAGCGCGTGAGGTCGCGGTGGACGTTCAGCCGTGGAGCCGCCGCTTCCGCACGTACACGGAAATGGTGAAGAGCGGACAGGCCATCGAAATCGCGAAGGTGCTTCGCGACATCTCGCGCCTGCGTTCCGACAAGGACTTGAGCTTCGGAGAGCGACGCTTGCTCGATCAAGCGCGCAGCCTTCTGCTCAAAGAGCTGTCACTGGCGAAGAACATCCCCGAAGAAGCGATGAGCGAAAAGCTCGCAAAGATGTTCGCCGAGGAGTAATCCTAGACGCCTGCGCGTAGCTCGGCTGGTGGAATCACCCGCAAAAACAAGCTGATCGCGATGCGCCGCGAGATGTGCGATCGTTCATCGCGATGAAAATTTATACGAAGACGGGTGACGACGGCACCACAGGTTTGTTCGGCGGCGGTCGTGTGAAAAAAGCGAGCTTGCGCGTCGAGGCGTACGGCACGGTCGACGAGCTCAACTCGATCATCGGCATCGCGCGCACGTCGGGTCTCGAGACGCAAACCGACGCAGTGCTCGACGAAGTGCAGACCGAGCTCTTCACGATCGGCGCCGAGCTGGCGTGCGTACCCGGAAAAGAAGACAAGCTCAGCATGCATCTGATCGATGCGGAGGACGCCGCGATGCTCGAGCGAGCCATCGACGACGCTGAAGTCGGTTTGCCGCCGCTGAAAAATTTCGTGTTGCCGGGCGGCTCGGTGCAGTCGGCGCAGCTGCATCTCGCGCGCACGGTCTGTCGTCGAGCCGAGCGCGCGATCCTCGCGCTGGACGACGCGCCCGCGCGGAGCGAGGTCGTGATTTATCTTAACCGATTGAGCGATCTGCTCTTTACGCTTGCCCGCAAAGAGAATCATGCTCACGCCGTGCCCGACGTGCCGTGGGCTCCGCGCG
>JBDTFL010000847.1:0-3381 GCA_039937955.1 Polyangiaceae bacterium
GACGAGATCGAGACGCGCGCGAACACGTGCGCGCATCGCGTCGTCGTCGATGGTGTCGTTGCCAGCGCGCGGCGAGGATCCCGGATCACGCGTAGAGGACGCACCCGCGACCGACCTCATCACGTCGATGACGCCCAACAAATGCAACGCGTACAAAACCGCTACCATGTCGGTGTCGGGTGAATTGGCGAGAGCTTGCGCGAGCGACAGCCCACGAAGCTGCTCGAGCACTGCAACCTCGGGCGCCCCGAGCGCGCACTCCGTTAGCAGACCTTCGTTTCGTCCATCACCAATGCGCGCCGCACCACCACCCAATCGCGCAAATGCATCTTCTTGCGCGATCACGCGACGCACGACCTCGACGAAGACCTCGGCGCCGGTGGATCCGCCGAACACGCTGGGCTCACCGCGCAATCGGCCAGGTGCATCCGGCTCGACGATCGCTGATCCGGAATCGATCGCGATCGAGCGACCCAAAATCCACTCGGCATGCGCACGCAGCACCGGCCAAAGTTGATCTTGGCGGAGGTAACCTTGCGCCACGAGCGCAGCACCGGCATGTCGACCAAACGTCGCAAATCTCCCTGCCAATTGCGTCAGGCTCTCGCGCGGCAAATCTCCGTGCGCGACCAAAAATGCGATCAAGCTCTCGTCGTCGACGCCCGATGCTGCGGTGACCAAGTCGCCTTCGCGAAGCACGATGCGACGCACGCCTTCTTTCGATTCCAAACAAAGCGTGCCCGTAGTGCGCGTCGCAATCGCGCGTGCAATCGCGCGTGGTGCATCCGTGGGTCCGAGCACCGCCGGAATGTCGGTGGTGTGCCGCGCCTCGGGGCTGATCATCGAGGGTTGCTGCTGTTGTTGTTGATGTTGTTGCTCGCGCAAGATCTGGTGCTGCCGCTCACGCAACGCTTCGGCGTGAACGGCCTCCAGCGCCAATGCGGCTGGCACCATTAGATCGCTTCCGAGCGTGAAACCTGCGGTGCTCGGCGTCATGGCCGTTGGCGGTGGACGCGAAGACTGGCTGCGCGAAGAATCGAGACGCGGCGAGGTCGCGGGCTCCGCGCTCATCGGTGATCCGATGGGCGGCATGTCGGAGCTCGGCGATCGAAATGCGCGCGGGCTCGGGTCACCGTTGTTCGTCGGATTCGCGGTCATTCCGTGGGTGGTCGTCGTTGCGCCATGATGTTGCGGCGAGATCGTCGGAGACGACATCGCAGGGGAATTTTGCGGCACATGTGCGATCGAAACGTAACCTGGCATCACTGGAGACATCGCAGCAGGAAGCGCCGGTTGCGCGGACACGCGAACACCAAACGGTGGTGAACCGACGTTCGAGGTCACTGGCGCCGAGCCGTCGCTCGAAGGATTCGCGATCGAGCCCGTCGATGGCTCCGCGGGAATGTTGGTCGTGTGACGACGCGAAGCGCCCGTCGTTTGTTTACTGCCACCGGACGTCGTGACGTTTCCTGGAGAGCCAATCGCGCTGTCGTTCACGTCGTCGTCTTCTTGTTCTTCGAGTGGCTCGTCGAGCGCGGCGAGAACTTCTTCCGGAAGCACGGCGTCGATCTCCTCTTCGGGCGAGAGCGACGGCGAGTCGTGCATTACGGCTTCGCCTCCGAGTCGATCTTCGGCTTCCGCGAGCAGCTGCATGAGCTCCTCACTCAGCGGACCTTGTGCACCACGACGCGCGCGCGTCGGAGGTGGCGTGCTGATCGGCGGCTGACTCGGCGACTTCGAAACGCGAGGCATCGATGGCGGCGGCTGACTCGGCGCCTCGCGAATTCCTGGAGGCGCGAGCGAGGTCGTCGGCGGTCGACTCGAGATCGATTCTACTGCAGAATTTTCGGGCTTTTGTGGAATGACCGGAAGATCAGACGGCGGGGCTTCGTCGATCGGGATCGGCGGAAGGGCGGCGCGTTGCGATGGCGGAGCGCTCTTCGTTGCGGCCGATGTCGGTGGTCGTGACGACGCTGCAATTTGCGCGTCGTTCGAAACTCCGGCGAGTGGCGGAATCGATCGGCGCGCGGGCTCCGACGTCGGTGCGGCCGGCGGTGGTGGGGCTTCGCTCTTTGGTTTCCATCCGGCATCGATCACTTCTTCTGCAACGGTTGGCGGCGACGACGTGTCGATCTGCAGAAGCGCAGAAACTTTTCGCACGACAGCGTCGGCGTCCACGGGGCGTTCGAAAAATCCGCTCCCCTCGTGAACGAGCGCTTCTTCGGGAACTTGAAATGCGCCGCCCAGCCTGCCGATGAACAAAATGTCGATCGACTCGGATTCAGGCAGCTCCCGCATTTTTGCGACGACCTCGAGCGCGCCGTCGCCGTCGCAATCGATCACCACGACACGCGGCCTTTGCACGGCAACGCGCGCCACGAGCATCGACAATGGAACGTCCACCACCGTATAGCCGGCAGCACGAAGCGTCTGCGCAACGCGCTCTGCTTCTGCAGACGGGTCGCTCACGAAGACAGTCGCTTTCACAGGCCCGGATTCCGGGCGCACGCTCGACATGATGTTCGGTTACGCCCCCGACCCTTTGTCCCCGCGCGGGTCTCCAAGCAGGCGCCCGAGCCAATCCCCCGCGAGCGGAAGAAGCCGCACCGCGTAGACCATCCCAAAGATGAAAAGCACGAGACCGATTTCGCCTCGTGTCATCCCGAAGAACATGGGGGGATGATAGCAGAGAGGGATGGAGCCCGTGTTTGTGCGTGAGGGCTCCGCGGGCTTTCCAGAGGACTTGTCGGAGAGTGAGTCGGAGGGTGAAAGGGGCCGGGTACCGTCCGCTTCGACGGCTACGGAAATCATCGACGAAATTCGAGCGGGTCATACGCACATCGAGATTTCGAAATCGCTGGATACAGGCTTTTTTCCGGTGCAAAACGCGTTTCGAGCCGAGCCGATTTTGCGCGAGCGCTTTGCGTTGGCGCTGAAGCTGCCACGAATTTTTCGTTATCAGCGGACGCGGCCATTTCTCTTCTTGGGTCTCATCCCCTGGCTCATGTTGTTCGAGCTCGATCGTGAGATGGCCGCAGACGACGTCGGAAACGCATCGTCGCGTATGTACCTCGACGTCTTTTTGCTCCTCACGTGCGCGTCGGATCTGGTGCGACCGGTGCCGCGTCATCCGCGCATCACCGCGATTGTTTTTCTGAGCGCGGCGGCGCGCTTTTGTTATTTGCTCGCTCGCTCGTGCATGATTGGAGCGCATCCGCTGATCATCGCGGCGCCGTTCGTCGGTCTTGCCGCCGCCATCGCAACCGCCGTCGTCAGTCCCACGCGCGAGCAAATCGCGAACGACATTTCGAATGAGCTCGGCGTCACCGCAGAGCCGCCTCCGAAAAAGGAGCTGCCGCGACTTTCACTCTCTGGAGCCCT